>NZ_JAMJWC010000001.1:2125840-2429532 GCF_023554555.1 Sphingobacterium sp. lm-10 | reverse complement strand
TGTTTTTTTAAAACATAGATTATATTTTCTTATTGTCCTTCTTTCTTTCAAATATATGTCGTTTAATTAGATAGTATTGAGTAGATAGTATCGAGTATGTAGACCAAAGTCTAGCTACTTACATCTAACTACTGTGATATAGTAAATAGTATCAAGTATGTAGACTTTAGATAGTCTAAGTACTCACATCTAAATACTAATATCTCACTACTAAAATCTAAACAAAGATATTCAGGTGCCTATATCGGCGGTGTCCACCTCTTCCCATTCCGAACAGAGTAGTTAAGCCCGCCAGAGCCGATGGTATTGCCGTAACAGGTGGGAGAGTAGGTCGGTGCCTAATTTTATACTAAAGCCCTTGCAACAAAATTGCAAGGGCTTTTTTGCGTTTATAGGTGTCCTTTTTGACACATTGGAAACTTTCTTTTCAGAAAAGTCGTAAATTACAGCATACAACTATTGATACATTATGCGTTCACCTCAACTTCTAAAAATATTATCGCTCTGTTTATTGGCGTTGCCGACAATTTTATATGCACAACAGCCGAGATTCAGCATTAGTCCACGTATAGGGTATGGAGTACAAAACCTAGATTGGTCCATAGCAGGTAATTTAGAGGGTACAAGTCCTAATATTTATTCTGAATTGATCTGGGATCAAGTAAAAGGGGTTAATTACGGCCTACAGGGAACAGTTCGCCTTATGCCTAACTTTCACGTTATCTTAGAAGGGGATTATCAGCAAAATCTAAGAGGTAGGGCGAGAGATACGGACTATAGTGGCGATAACCGAACGAGTCCTTTTTACGATGAACGGTTCAGTAGCGATGAAGGTTATTTTTATAACTACAGAGTTTCTGCTCGATATACACTACCGGACCTCGGGCCGATTTCGCCTCGTATATTATTAGGTTATGAGCAACTAGGGAATAGACTATTTCTACTACCACTACCTGGAGATACGGAGAATTCTGATTTACGTACTATTTATCAGACCGATTGGTATGGTGGTCAAGCGGCGTTGGAATTAGCGTATCAATACAACGCCTTTTACGCTACTGGAAGTTATGGCTTTGGTTTGTACGATTACAAAGCGAGGGCCAATTGGAATCTTATTCAAGATTTTCAACAACCTCTCAGTTTTCGGCATACGGCACTGGGTCTAAAACACAATGGTGTAGTGCGTTTGGGGTATGAAGTACATCCCATGGTTGCTATTGAATTGACCGGCCAGTATTCGGGAGCTTTTACTAATACAGGTTTGGATGAATTATACACTAGAAGCAGAGGCACATTGCGTACACGCTTTAATGGAGCTAATCTTTCTCAATACAGCGGCTCGTTAGGTGTCCGTTTCGCATTCTAAGCTAATGAACGACATAGAGACTGCCTTCGTTCAAATGAGACGAAGGTAGATGACCGAATATCTTCGGGCTGATTATTTTCAGGTCAGCTACCCTATCCGAATATACTAATCTACGATTGGTCAAACGTTTGCGTGAGCAATACTTTTTCATTTCTGTTTAAAATGGTCTATACTTGCTAGTATAGTGTTTCCTCATGTGGTATAAAGCTGGGGAAGCACGATTTAAGTATAACCTTTTACTCATTACCTATTATGGATAATTCTAGACGTTCCTTCTTAAGACAAGCTAGCCTATTGTCAGGTCTTGCTCTCTCTCTACCCAACTTAGCATCTGCTACAGATTTCGCACCAGCGGCTAATATGTCCGGATATCGCGCCCCCAAGATCGATCGGGTAAAAATAGCTATCGTTGGTTTGGGAAATCGGGGTGAGGGGGCAGTGTCGCGTTTTACCTATATTGAAGGAGTGGAGATTGTCGCGCTTTGTGACCGGCATACAGACCGTGTAAATAAGCAGCAGCAAAAAGTAGTTGCCGCAGGCTTACCAGAACCAAAACATTATGCTGGAGATGACGGATGGAAACGTATGTTGGACGAGGAGGATTTAGATTTATTGTATATCTGTACGCCTTGGCAGCTGCATGCCCCTATGTCCATAGCCGCGATGGAAGCGGGAACACATGTAGCTTGTGAGGTACCCATAGGGCTTACCATGGATGAATTGTGGAATGTAGTACGTGTTTCAGAACGAACGAGAAAGCATTGCATGATGCTCGAAAACTGCTGTTACGATTTCTTCGAACTGATTACCCTGAACATGGCTCAAAAAGGTTTGTTTGGTGAATTAATACACGCCGAAGGGGCTTACATACACGACCTATTGGATCTAAATTTCAGTAAAACGTATTATGATGACTTCTGGCGTTTAAGAGAAAACATCCGTCTTCATGGTAACCTCTATCCTACGCACGGTATAGGACCAATTGCTCAATGCATGAATATCAATAGAGGTGATCAAATCTCTACGCTCGTAAATATACAAAGTGCGGATTTTCATATGGCACAGAAAGCCAAGGAGCTTGCGCAAAAAGATCAGGTGTTCCAACCTTTTGTAGGAAAAGCCTATCGTGGCAATATGAATACGACGGTAATGAAGACATCAAAAGGGAAAACCATGATGGTACAGCACGACGTTACCTCCCCAAGGCCTTATTCCCGTATCCATCTCTTAAGCGGAACGACAGGCTTTGCACAAAAGTATCCTAGTAAAGGAATGTCGTTCACCAATCATAAGAACGGACACGCGTGGCTGCCCGAAGGAGAACTGTCTGCGTTAGAAACGCAGTACACCCCAGATTTAGTAAAACTCATCGGCGAGCGTGCAAAAGCTGTCGGTGGTCATGGAGGAATGGATTTTATCATGGACTGGCGTCTAATCGACTGTTTACGCAATGGTCTGCCATTAGATCAGGACGTTTACGACGCTGCGTCGTGGAGTGCAATAGTGCCTTTGAGTATCCAGTCATCCAAACAAAATGGTCGCCAGTTAAATTTTCCTGACTTCACAAAGGGCAATTGGAAAACTAACACTCCCGTAAATCTGAGTCTGGAAGGAGGTGGAAATACCGGTGTCCGCGCCATCAAAAAACCAGGCGAGGGGCAGCTTCAGGTTTAATCGTATATTACCCCATTTCATCAGCCACCTATTGGACGTAAAGGTCGATAAATTTAAAATCTCTTGTGATAAAGATCACAGGAGATTTTAAATTTAAAACAGTAGCAATGATAATGTGAGTTTACTACTAGCTAGAATTCCGCATTTTTAGGTGTGCGAGGGAAAGGGATCACGTCGCGAATGTTGCTCATGCCAGTAGTGAAAAGCACTAAGCGCTCAAAACCAACTCCGAAACCCGAGTGTGGTGCAGAGCCAAAGCGTCTTGTGTCCAAGAACCAATCGATCTCTTCTTCCGCAATACCTACCTCCGCCATACGAGCTAATAATTTCTCTAAATTTTCCTCCCGTTGTGAGCCACCCACCATCTCTCCAATACCTGGGAACAAGATATCCATAGCACGCACCGTGTGGCGGCCCTGTGCATCTGGTTCATTCTGTTTCATGTAGAAAGATTTGATTTCTCTAGGGTAGTCTGTCAAGATCACCGGCTTTTTGAAGTGCTTTTCTACTAAGTAGCGTTCGTGTTCTGATTGCAAATCAGCGCCCCATTCTTCAATCAAATATTTAAACTGTTTCTTCTGGTTTGGTTTACTGCGCTTCAAAATTTCAATCGCATCGGTATAGGATACGCGCTCAAAATCATTCGTCAACACAAACTGTAATTTATCCACCAAATTCAATTCGGACCGTTCACTCTGTGGCTTCGATTTTTCCTCTTCGAGCAGTCGGTTGCTTAGAAATTCAATCTCGTCAGGACAATGTTTTAGGGCATAGTTAATGACATACTTCAACAAATCCTCGGCTAGATCCATATTATCTTCCAACTCGTAGAAGGCCATTTCGGGCTCGATCATCCAAAATTCAGCCAGGTGGCGGGTAGTATTTGAATTCTCTGCCCGGAAAGTGGGCCCAAATGTGTAGATATTACCTAAGGCCATGGCTGCCAACTCACCTTCGAGCTGTCCGGAAACCGTTAAATTGGTGGATTTCCCAAAGAAATCTTCTTTATAGTTGACGGTGCCGTCTTCATTGCGAGGCACATGATCGAAATCTATCGTCGTTACGCGAAACATCTCACCAGCACCTTCTGCATCTGATCCGGTAACAATGGGCGTGTGCATATACACAAAATCGCGCTCATTAAAGAATTGATGCACGGCAAAAGCGAGTGCATTACGCACTTTAAATACGGCATTGAATGTACCAGTACGGAAACGTAAATGTGCTATCTCTCTTAAAAATTCTAGGGAATGCTTTTTGGGTTGTAAAGGATATTTCTCCGGATCAGAATCTCCCAGGATAGTGAGTTCATTCACCTTGATCTCCACGCGTTGCCCTTTACCCAACGACTGTACTAATTCCCCTTTTACCCGCACGGCTGCGCCGGTGGTCACGCGACGTAGCAACTGCTCATCAGTATGTGCGAAGTCCACTACCGCTTGGATATTATTCAGTGTAGAGCCATCATTGATGGCAATAAATTGATTGTTGCGAAAAGTCCGCACCCATCCTTTAACAATAACCTCTTTACCAAAATCTTCTGCGATCAGCAGTTGTTTAATACGTGTGTGTTCCATTATACTTATCTATACATCGCGCGATTACGCTTTTTGCACTGCAAGGATACGAAATTATGGGGTATTGCCGAAAATTAAGCGGATTTGATCTAGATCTTTTCTTTGTTAATAATTTTTTGAACATCGCGTTCTACCCAGAAAGAAAGAATAGGAACTAGCGACGCTGCGAAGTAAGCAATTACCCTTTTAAAATTCCAGTTAAAAGATTGCCAGCAAGCGATTAGTAAAATCACAAAGATAACGACTAAGAAACCATGAATAGACCCTGCTATACGCACCGTGTTAAGACGAATATCTTCTGGTACTTCCATAAAATGAGGTAAGAGATACTTGACGGGCATGGCAACAAAAAATAAAATAATGGTGGAGATGGCCTCCCAGAGCGCAACTTGTCTGAAGATTCTAAGCATAACTATTTTAATCGCGTTTGAATGGTTAGCAAAGAAAGGTATAAAAGACGATGCGCAGAATTCTTTTTCGGGAACTGACTTAGGCTTGACAAAATCGCGGCGATAAATCGCTTCTTTCGTCAGTATTATGACAGGGAATTTGCGGAATAAAATTTAGAAAGATGTATTTTTGGTATATTTGTCTAATAGAATCAAAACGACAACGTTATATTTATGAATTACGATATTATTGTTATTGGTAGTGGTCCAGGTGGGTATGTTGCTGCAATTAGAGCGTCCCAACTTGGTTTTAAAACAGCAATTGTAGAACGTGAAGCACTTGGTGGAATTTGTTTAAACTGGGGCTGTATTCCTACAAAAGCTTTGTTAAAAAGTGCACAAGTTTTCGAGTACCTGAACCATGCCGAAGAATATGGTATTAAAGTGAATGGCGGAGAAGCTGACTTCGGTGCTATCGTAAAGAGAAGCCGTGGTGTAGCGGATGGAATGAGTAAAGGTATTCAATTCCTGATGAAGAAGAATAAAATCGACGTCATCATGGGAACTGCTAAAATCAAAAAAGGCGGTAAAGTAGAGGTCAAAGGCGCCGATGGTGCAAGCAAAGAATATACTGCTAAACACACTATTCTGGCAACAGGAGCCCGCTCCCGCGAATTACCAAACCTACCCCAAGACGGTAAAAAAATCATTGGCTATCGTCAAGCGATGAACCTGCCTACACAACCAAAATCTGTCGTTGTGGTGGGTTCAGGAGCTATTGGTGTTGAGTTCGCCTATTTCTATAACACCATTGGTACAAAAGTTACTATCGTAGAGTTTATGGATCGCATCGTGCCTGTAGAGGACGAAGAGATCTCTAAGCAATTGGAGAAATCATTGAAAAAGGCGGGAATCAATATCCTGACGAAATCAGAGGTTACTGGAGTAGACACCAAAGGAGATATTTCTAAAGTTAAGATCAAAACCGCTAAAGGTGAAGAAACGATCGAAGCAGAAATTGTGCTTTCGGCAGTGGGTATTACGCCAAACATTGAAAATATCGGTCTAGAAGAAGTCGGTGTGAAGGTAGACAAAGGTCGCGTATTAGTGGATGACTTCTATAAGACGAATGTAGAAGGCGTTTATGCGATCGGTGATATTGTGAAAGGACAAGCCTTGGCACACGTAGCTTCTGCTGAGGCGATTACTTGTGTGGAAAAAATCAAAGGCATGCATGTAGATCCTATCGACTACACAAACATCCCGGGTTGTACGTACTGTTCTCCAGAGATCGCTTCTGTAGGTTATACGGAGAAAGCAGCGAAAGATGCAGGCTATGAAGTTAAAGTTGGTAAATTTCCATTCTCTGCATCAGGTAAAGCATCTGCAGCAGGAGCAAAGGATGGTTTTGTCAAAGTAATCTTTGATGCAAAATATGGGGAATTCTTGGGGGCACACTTAATCGGTGCCAATGTAACGGAAATGATTGCTGAAGTCGTGGTAGCTCGTAAATTAGAAACCACTGGTCACGAGATCATTAAATCGGTACATCCGCATCCTACGATGAGTGAGGCGATCATGGAAGCAGCTGCTGACGCTTACGGAGAAGTAATTCACTTGTAGGCTAGCAAAAAACTTAATCTCACAAAGAAGCGGCTTATCGAGTTGTCAAACAACAAGGTAAGCGGCTTCTTCACAAATTAAACTATAATAAACTAGATCTTTCTTCGTTATCCTAAATGGGAGCGAAGCATCCAGGCTGTTTTCTCGTGTTCTTCCATCAATCCCGTCAAGAAGTCTTCTGTACCTGTGTCGCCAGCTGATTGGGCTAACTCGATACCAGAGCGTGTGACCATGATGACCGTTTCGAAATCCGATGTCAACTCTTTAATCAAACCAATGCTATCGGTGCCACCGTGTTGTATCTCCGATAAATGCGTTAATTGTAAGTACTTTGCCAGTGATCCTACCGCGTAATGTCCGAGCATACGCACTCGCTCCGCTACATCATCAATATTAACCGATAATTGATCATACAAAGTTTCGAAAAATAAGTGTTGAGCATGAAAATCAGGCCCTTCCACATTCCAGTGTGCATGTCTGATCTTCGTATATAATACGGTGTAGTCTGCCAATAATTTATTTAAAAACTCAGACACATTCGCCATATCTCTTTCTTGCAAACCAATTTCAGGTTGCGTTTGTTTTTTTGATAGTGTACTCATAATATTCCTAAATTTTAATATATAACTATCTGCAAATTATATGCCTGAGTGAGTGTTTTACGTAAGGATAATGTCAATTTTAAATCCACTCCATTTCATACTAATTGGCATAACCTATAAAACTTACATTCTTCTGATTCCTGGCTCTTGTCCTGCTCTCTGTTTCCTATTATCTTTGTAAGAATCAAAATCGAGAAGATATGTATCCAGAATATTTAGTAACCCCTATGCGTCAGGAACTAGTAGACGCGGGATTTGAAGAACTAAAGTCTGCAGAAGCAGTGGAGAGCGCTATTCCAGCAGAAGGCACCGTATTCGTTGTTGTCAATTCAGTATGTGGATGTGCTGCTGCCAATGCGCGCCCTGCGGCCAAGGCAGCGGTTAAAAACGAGAAACACCCAGACAAATTAGTCACTGTTTTCGCTGGTATGGAAAAAGATGCTGTTGATAGAGCACGTCAATACATGTTGCCCTATCCTCCATCATCACCAGCTATGGCTTTGTTCAAAGATGGCCAGTTGGTACACATGATCGAGCGTCATATGATTGAAGGCCGTCCAGCACAAATGATTGCAGACAATTTAGTGGCAGCATTCGACGAATACTGCTAGTATTCTAATTTTGTTTTTTTGAATAAAGAAAGGCTTTTCGTGCATACGAAAAGCTTTTTCATTTTTATCTGTTGCACAATTTCATCTATAATCTCCGTTAATTCTTTCGTAAATTAGCACAAAGCACACTAACACATGAAATCGATACTTGCCATCTTTGGTTTACTCATTTTCTTTGGCTCCTGCACCACCAACCATGAGGTAGATCTGATTGTGTATAATGCGCGGGTGTATACCGTAGATTCCTCTTTTACTATTGCAGAGGCTTTTGCAATAAGGGGTGGTGTATTCATTGAGATCGGAAGTTCTGATCGCTTGCTTCAACGTTATGAAGCTAAGGAAACCATCGATGCGCATGGCGCAGCGATCTATCCTGGATTCTACGATTCTCACACACATTTTTTGGACTTTGCATCCTCTCTGGATATGACCAATCTGTACGGTGCACAGTCTTTCGATGATGTTTTAAAGCGATTACAAGTGCATCAAAAAACCTATCCAGACCGCCCTTGGTTAGTAGGCGCAGGATGGGATCAAGAACGGTGGGGCGATGAGCCTTTCGCAGTAAAGGATTCTTTGGACAAATATTTTCCAGATATTCCGGTTTATCTTTCTCGTGTCGATTACCAAGCAGCTTCCGTGAATTCCAAAGCATTAGCAGTCGCTGGTATAGATTCTGCATTTTACGTGGAGGGGGGATTGATTCTGACAGATTCGGTGGGCAACTTGAGTGGTGTATTAATGGATAATGCCATGGCATTAGTAAAGGAGCATATTCCTGAGGTAGACGATGCACAGGAGTTGCAAGCCTTAACTAAAGGCGAGCAACTGTTGTTTTCTGTAGGGTTAACCAGCATCGTAGATGCCGGTCTAAATGAAAGGGATTTGGAGTTTTTAAGGAATCTTTACACGAGCAAAAAACTGAAAATACGGAATTACGCCATGATTGAAGATAATCTGCGGACTGTGAAGCGCATGATTCGTAGCGGATATTATGATGATGGTCGCCTGAGTATACGTAGTGTAAAGCTGACTGCAGATGGCTTACTAAGAACCCGCAGCGCCAGCTTATTAGCTCCCTACTCAGACGATAGTACATCCTGCGGTTTTTTGTTGCAGACACCGCAAGAATTAGAGCAGGTCATCAAAGAGCTTGCGGCGACAAACTTTCAGCTCAGCACGCGCGCCGTAGGCGATTCCGCCACTCGGTTCATACTTGATCTTTATGGGAAATATATTGGTCAAAATAATGACAGGCGATGGCGTATTGAACATGCTCAGGTAGTCAACGAAGCTGATTTTGAAAAGTTTGATCGCTTCCGAGTTTTTCCATCGCTACAACCGGCACATGCTACATCCGATATGCACTGGGTAAGAAATAGGATCGGTGAAGACCGCTTACGCAATGCTTATGCGTTGAAACGATTGGTAGATAACTACGGAATGGTTGCCATTGGGAGTGGTTTTCCAGGAGAAAACTTCAATCCACTAAACAGCTTCCATGCTGCAGTAGCACGTGTTGATGCAAACGGACTTCCAGCGGGAGGTTTTGAAATGAAAAATGCACTTACGCGTCGTGAAGCACTGATGGGGATGACGATATGGGCCGCACAGGCATGTTTTCAAGAATCTAAACGCGGAAATATTCAACGCGGCAAAGATGCTGATTTCGTAATCTTATCGCAAGACATCATGACGATTCCGAATGAAGAACTTCGGAGCGTGGCAGTATTGCGCACGGTAATTGGTGGAGAAACGGTATATCAGCGCAAATAACGACCAGCTAGATTCGTCCATTGGATTCTCTTACAGGCAGGTCATCGTCTGGAACTCGCACTAAGTAGCGAGCCGTCAACCAGTAGATAGGCAAAATGATAAAAATAAAGCTCAACACCGTGTATACAAAGAAACGGAAAGAAATCCAGTCTCGATCTACAGAATTCCCTTGGTAAATCGCACTGTAGGAGCTCTCAAAATAAGAATGATTGCGTGCCAATTGCGTCAGCACTTGTTTTTCTTCTCCCGGATCGTACAACTCAAAAGACAGAAATCCACCTACGTTGATCTTCTTGAAGTGACCGAGTGATTGTTCGAAATAAGACTGTCCCTTATCTCTGGCGAAGTCTTTCTTAGAAATGGTATTTTCATATTTAAAGGCGAGCCAAGCTTTAGCGGAGCTTCTATAAGCAGTTTTTTGAGAGAATATGGGCAGCAAGAACAAGGATTTTAAGTACACCTTATTGCGATTCCATAGTTTTCCATTTTCATAGGTATGGATGGGCACAACGCGTAGGCGATCCACATGCCATTCACCAAGAGAAAGAAAAGTAGGCTGCTCGTGCGGAGGCATTTCTTCGATGCTTTGCAAATGCAAAACCTTGCCTACGTTATAGCGAACACTGCTGGAGAGAGGTTGGAATAAGCCGACTGAGGAACAAATCAGAATCACAATAATGACGAAACGATGTGCTGCTTGTCGCTCCATGGGCAAAATAAGAAGATGGAAATTTGTTTTTCCGTAAAGGTACGTTACGAATGGACTACTGATCGCAGCACCAATAAAGAGCGGTAATAAAATTCGGGTGATAAAAAGGGGGAGGCTATCATCTTGGGTATGAATGTACCAACCATACAGCAAGCTGCTAATCAATAATATAAAAAGCAATGCCATTAGCATTGCTCCAATAAAATGTCTTCTATGTTTTGGCTGCCTCATGTTCTCTAATCTAACTAAAAACAGCCTTATTATCAAGCGATTGCTTATTGCATATCGAAGAGATGCTTCTCTGCATGGTACGATGATCTTACCAATGGGCCAGATTCAACGTATTTGAACCCCATCTCTAAGCCGATTTCCTGATAGCGTTGGAATTGAGCAGGAGTAATCCATTCAATTACCGGATGGTGTGCTTTGCTCGGTTGCAAGTATTGACCAATGGTCAGAATATCTACCCCCACTTCGTATAAGTCGCGCATAGCTTCTACTACGTCTTCTTCTGTTTCACCGAAGCCCAGCATGATGCCAGATTTAGTACGCAATCCTGCTTCTGCGATACGACGTAAACATTCTAATGAACGGTCGTATTTTGCTTGTATGCGTACTTCACGTGTAAGTCGACGTACGGTTTCCAGATTATGAGATACGACCTCAGGCCGCACTGCTAATACGCGATCCAGATTATCCCATTGTCCTTTAAAGTCAGGTATCAATGTTTCCAATGTCGTTTCCGGACTTTCTCTGCGAATCGCATTTACGGTTTCAGCCCAGATCGTAGATCCACCATCTTTTAGGTCATCACGATCTACCGAAGTGATCACGCAGTGTTTTACCTCCATCAGTTTGACCGATTGCGCCACACGATTTGGTTCATCCATATCTACCGCGAGTGGTCTGCCGGTTGCTACTGCACAGAAGGAACACGAGCGCGTACAGATATTGCCCAGAATCATGAAAGTAGCCGTGCCGGCACCCCAGCATTCGCCCATATTAGGACAGTTACCACTCTCACAGATCGTGTGCAATTTATGCTCATCAACCAGTCCGCGCACATGGCGATATTCCTTGCCTACAGGCAATTTTACACGTAGCCAATCAGGTTTTCGCTGTGTTTGTTGTGCGGGAATAACGGGTAATTCAATCATATAACAAAGTTACACATTATTTCATTTTTTTAGCAAGCCATTTGTCGAGCGAGTTTCATATGTTTACTATTTTATCGATCATATGTAATACTTGTGCGCGTTGGCGTTTGAAGAATAGGCGTATTTCATAAAAGTTTTACAATGTGCTCGTTGGCGGTTCCCACTTTATTTAGGATCTTTGAGAACAAACTTGATCCCTTTCCTATGAAATTTTCGCGACTCACACTACTTGGTTGTTTTCTAGTAATCACTTGGTGCAGCAGCTCGGCACAAGAGCTACATGCGGATCTTATCCCCAAGCCAAACAAAGTTGTGATTAATGAGGGTGCGCTTAGTTTGGATCAATCTTTTCCCGTGTATTACAGTGAGCGTTTCATGGAATTAAGCCAATTGGCGACAGATATTCCGGGCATGCGCATCTCTTCGTTTGAATTGTTCAAACGCGTGAAAAAGCAACAACCCACCAGTATATGGATCTTAGAATCCCAAGCATCGGACAACCTGCGCGCAAGTGAATATACGCTTATAATCAACCCACGAGGAATCGTGATCAAGTCACCAGATGTTGCGGGCGCTATGGCGGGGATGCAGAGTTTGCATCAATTGCGTATGCTGCAGGATTCGAATGCATTACCTTTTGTAGAAATACAGGATAAACCCCGTTTTGGGTATCGGGGTTTGCACTTAGATGTTTCTCGCCACTTTATGCCTTTCGATTTTCTGAAAAAATACATCGATGTGATGGCGCTGTATAAGTTCAACCAGTTTCACTGGCACTTAACTGACGGCGCCGGCTGGCGGCTCGCTATTAATCGTTATCCAGAGCTAACCAGTAAAGCGGCTTGGCGCCCACAGGCCCATTTTCAAGATTGGGAACAATATGGGAAGCGTTATGTAGCGCAGGGCACGCCAAATGCACATGGCGGATTTTACACCCAAGAGCAAGCGCGGGAGCTGGTGGCTTACGCTGCAAGAAAAGGAATTAACATTATTCCAGAAATAGAGATGCCCGGTCATTCCGAAGAAGTATTGGCCGTATATCCAGAGCTTTCTTGTACCGGTTTACCCTACACACAAAATGAGTTTTGTGTGGGTAATGAGCAGACATTCACCTTTCTGAAAAATGTATTGGATGAAGTGTTGGACATTTTTCCTTCGGAATACATCCATATCGGGGGGGACGAGGCCGACAAATCACACTGGAAAACCTGTCCTAAATGCCAAGCATTAAAAGAAAAGCTACAATTGCAGACGGAAGAAGAGTTGCAGAGTTATGCCGTCCAACAAATGGATGAATACTTGCAAGCTAAAGGGCGGAAGATGATCGGCTGGGATGAAATTCTGGAAGGCGGGCTGACGGATGGAGCCACCGTGATGAGCTGGCGCGGCGAAGAAGGAGGAATCGAAGCAGCTAACAAAGGGCACGATGTAATCATGACACCACAGAGCCATCTTTATTTCGACTTCTATCAATTTGATCCGCGAACGCAGCCCAAAGCATTTGGAGGGTATTTGCCTTTGGAACGCGTGTACAGCTACAATCCGGTATCTACTCAAATCGACGCCGACAAAGCCAAACATATTTTGGGTGCACAAGCGAACTTGTGGACAGAATACATGCCTAATCCGCAGCAAGTAGAGTACATGGCTTTCCCACGCGCCTTAGCATTAGCAGAGGTCAACTGGACCGAACAGGAGCAGCGTGATTTCCCTGAATTTAGACGACGATTACAAAAGCATTATGCGCTATTGCAAGATTTGCAGGTAAATTATTACCGTCCAAGTTTCGATGTACAGTACGACGTAGTGTACGATTCTGCGAAAAGATCGAACCGGATTACTTTATCTTCCGAGCAGTTTGATCCCACGATACGGTACACTACAGATGGGACTGATCCAGACAACCAATCCCCGCTCTACATAGCGCCAATAGACCTGGCGGTAAGTGCAACGCTCAAGACGGCTTCATTTTTGGATTCTGCGCGCATGAGTCCCATTACTAATGTAGAGTTGGATATACATAAAGCCATTGGCAAGTCGGTACAGTACAATACCAAATGGAATGAGCGTTATCCTGCGCAGGGCGAGCGTACTTTGGTCGATGGACGTAAAGGGGGCGTTACGTATCAAGATGGCAAATGGCAAGGCTTTACTTCGGATATCGAATTAGTGATTGATTTGGATCGCCGCGAGGAATTACGTCGTGTGGCGGCGCGCTTTATGCAGATGCCAGGGCCAGGTGTATTCTTTCCGGGTTCGATAAAAGTGTGGATTTCTGACAATGGGAAAAGCTATCGTGAAGCCGGTTCGCTTGTGCCACATGTAGATGCAAACCCTGGGGTACTGGATATACAATCCTTTGAGGTTAAATTCGATAAGCCAGTAATGGCTAAATTCATCAAGTTTGAAGCAAAGAATACGAAGAATGCATTTTTATTCATCGATGAGCTGGTTGTAGACTAGTAAATTGCCTATTTTTTTATTATTCGTATAAGTTTGTACCTATTTATAAAAAATTACTGTAATTTTGCACTCCGACAAAGCAGTCGGAATTCCGCACTCTACAATGCACATCCCGTTGCGCTGTCCCACAATTAACAATTTGTATTTTAACATTTTGAACAAAAAGAAATGCCTAGAAACACTTCCATCAACTCGGTTTTAATTATCGGATCGGGGCCTATTGTCATCGGACAGGCCTGCGAATTTGATTATTCGGGCTCACAAGCCGCCTTATCTCTTAAAGAAGAAGGTATCCGAGTTTCGATTATCAATTCTAATCCAGCAACTATTATGACAGATAATATTGTTGCGGATCATGTGTATCTATTGCCACTTACTTGCGAGAGTATTGAGCAAATATTGGAAGAACAGCAAATTGATGCCGTATTGCCTACCATGGGCGGGCAGACCGCATTAAACTTATGTATCGAAGCATCCAACAGAGGCATATGGGATAAATACAACGTCAAAGTAATTGGAGTTGATGTCGCCGCAATCGAAAAAACAGAAAACCGGGAAGAGTTCCGTCAACTGATGATTGATATCGGTATCGGCATTGCAAACTCTAAAATCGCTAATTCGTTTTTGGAAGGTAAAGAAGCAGCGCAATTGATCGGCTTTCCGCTGGTTATTCGCCCGTCGTATACGCTTGCTGGAACCGGCGGTGGCTTTGTGCATAAGAAAGAAGATTTTGATGCCGCACTGAATCGCGGTTTGCATGCTTCTCCTACTCACGAGGTGTTGGTAGAGCAGGCAGTGTTGGGGTGGAAAGAATTTGAGTTGGAACTGCTTCGCGATACAAATGATAATGTCATCATTATCTGTACCATCGAGAATTTCGATCCAATGGGTATTCACACCGGAGATTCCATTACGGTAGCACCAGGTATGACGCTGTCTGATAAATGTTATCAAGACATGCGTAACCAAGCGATCCTAATGATGCGCTCTATCGGTACCTTCGCAGGAGGTTGTAACGTACAATTCTCTGTAAATCCAGAGAATGAAGAGATCATCGCGATCGAGATCAACCCACGGGTATCTCGTTCATCCGCTTTAGCTTCTAAAGCAACAGGATATCCAATTGCGAAGATTGCTGCGAAACTAGCAATCGGTTACAATCTAGATGAGTTGCAAAATCAGATCACTAAAACTACTTCCGCTTACTTTGAGCCAACGTTGGATTATGTGATCGTAAAAGTACCTCGCTTTAACTTTGATAAATTTAAAGGTGCTAATAAAGAATTAGGATTGCAGATGAAAGCCGTAGGGGAAGTGATGGCTATCGGACGTACCTTCATAGAAGCGTTGCAGAAAGCGGCGCAATCGCTGGAGACAGGTCGCGCCGGCTTAGGGGCCGACGGACGCCAGTCGCGCGATCTGGAAGAGATCATGTACTCTCTGGAGCACCCAAGTGCAGATCGTCTTTTCCATGTGAAAGATGCCTTTGAAATGGGAGTTCCTTTAGAGTCTATCCGTAAGGTTACGCATATCGACAAATGGTTTTTGGTACAAATCCAAGAATTGGTACAGTTAGAAACAGAATTACGTCGTTATCAACTCAACAATATACCGCGTGATTTCTTCCTTACCTTGAAACAAAAAGGATATTCTGACGTACAAATTTCTTGGTTGTTGGGTAATGTAACAGAAGACCAAGTCTACGACCGTCGTACAGAACTAGGCATCCGCCGCGTGTACAAAATGGTAGATACCTGTGCGGCTGAATTTCCGGCACAAACGCCCTACTATTACTCCACATTTGAGGAGGAAAACGAATCAAAAGCATCTGACCGTAAGAAAATCGTGGTATTGGGCTCTGGGCCTAACCGTATCGGTCAAGGTATCGAGTTTGATTACTCCTGTGTACATGGCTTATTAGCGGCTAAGGAATGTGGCTACGAAGCGATCATGATCAATTGTAATCCAGAGACGGTATCCACCGACTTCAACATGGCCGATAAGCTTTATTTCGAGCCCGTATTCTGGGAGCATGTACGTGAGATCATTGAGCTGGAAAAACCAGAAGGTGTGATTGTACAGTTAGGTGGTCAGACCGCGCTGAAGATGGCGAAGCAATTAGAAGATTTAGGGGTGAAGATCATCGGAACATCTTTCGCCAATATGGATTTAGCCGAAGATCGCGGTAGTTTCTCTGATTTACTAAAAGAATTGGAGATTCCTTATCCAAAATACGGCGTAGCCACTTCTGCAGAAGAAGCTATTGTGGTAGCGAATCAAGTCGGTTATCCCGTGTTGGTAAGACCTTCCTACGTGTTGGGTGGACAAGGTATGAGCATCGTGATCAACGACGAAGACCTGGAAAAAGCAGTAGTGAAATTACTACGCACACTTCCAGGAAACCAGATCTTGATCGACCATTTCCTAGATCGTGCGGAAGAAGCGGAGTCAGACTCGATCTGCGACGGCGAAGATGTACACATCATTGGTATGATGGAGCACATTGAGCCTGCTGGTATTCACTCGGGCGATTCGTCGGCCGTGTTGCCACCGTTTAGCTTGTCTGAAGCAGTGCAGGGTAAGATGGAAGAGTATTCCCGTAAATTGGCCAAAGCATTAAATGTCCGTGGATTGCTGAACATACAATTCGCCATCAAAGATGAGCAAGTATATGTGATCGAAGCCAACCCACGCGCATCCCGTACCGTACCATTCATTGCTAAAGCATACGATGTACCCTATATTAATATAGCCACTAAAGTAATGTTGGGAGAGAAGAAGTTAAGTGATTTCACGATCGTACGTAAGCTGAAAGGATACGCCATTAAAGAGCCTGTGTTCTCTTTCTCTAAATTCCCGGAGGTAGATAAGCAGTTGGGGCCTGAGATGAAGTCTACAGGTGAAGCCATTCGCTTTATCAAAGACTTGAATGACCCTCACTTCCGTGAGTTATACAGCCAAAAATCGATGTTCCTGAATGCACAGTAGGTTTTTTTAGATGTGGGTATTTAGATGTGAGTACTTAAATTTGAGTATTGAGATCTGAGTATTGCGATAAGAGAACGGTGGTTATCCAAAAGGGTAGCCACCGTTTTTTTTTGCTAGCAGGTGTATCGTCCTTGCGAAGCCGAAGTATGACGCTGTGGCAACCTTCTAACTATAGATATTTGTTTTTAGATCGCTTCGTGCCCTCGCGATGACGACAGAACAGATGAGGTTGAGTGTTTAAAAAAATTCGTCATTACGAAGTCAAGGTACGCGGGTGACCGCCAAGGCAGCTCCGAAGGAAACTAATCTAAAACGGAAAGAATCCCATTCGGTCAACCGAATGGGATTCTTTAAATCACGTCCTTGCGAAGCCGAAGTATGACGCTGTGGCAATCTTTGAATTACAAATGTTTTTGTTGTTGAGATCGCTTCGTGCCCTCGCGATGACGCTGCTTTTGGTGACTTATCAAGAAGAGGATCGCCGTAGGAAATCAATCTGAAGATAGTTTATATCAGTCTATTAACCTTCTGAACCCTATTAACTTTATCAACTCTTCTATTAACCCTTTTAACTTATCTCGTCAACCAGCCATTGGCCAACACTTCTTTGGCATGATAAGTTAGGATAGCGGAGGCGCCTGCGCGGCGGAAACTTAATAAAGTTTCCATGGTAGCACGCTCTGCATCTAGCCAGCCGTTTTGTGCAGCCGCTTTCAACATTGCATACTCACCGCTTACATTATACACCGCGATCGGTAAGTCAAAATTATCGTGCAATAGCTTCACCACATCGAGGTAGGGAAGCCCTGGCTTCACCATTAGAAAATCTGCTCCTTCCTCGGTATCTAATTGTGCTTCTATGAGCGCTTCGCGCACATTAGCAGGATTCATTTGATATGTCTTTTTATCACCTAACTTCGGTGCAGAGTTTAAGGCATCACGGAAAGGGCCGTAGAATGCAGATGCATACTTCGCCGTGTACGACATCAACGATACGTTTGTAAATCCGTTCTTATCCAATATTTGTCGAATGTAGCCAATGCGGCCATCCATCATGTCGGAAGGCGCAATTATGTCGGCACCAGATTCTGCGTGTGCCAAAGCCATCTTACCCAAAACCTCCAAAGTTTCGTCGTTCAGAATTTCGCCATTTTCCACAATACCATCATGCCCGTCTGAGCTGTAGGGATCCATCGCGACATCCGTCACCACACAGGCTTCTGGGAAGTTCTTTTTGACGGCTTCGATAGCGCGAAGATACAAGCTGCCCTTCCGATAGCTAACTGTTGCGTGTTTGTCTTTGAGTGAATCCTCAATATTTGGAAATAAATCAAAGGATTTTAGTCCAAGATTCATACAGCTTTCTACTTCACGAAGTAGATTATCTATACTGTACCGGAAGATGCCCGGCATCGACTTTACTTCAGTCTTTTGATTTTCTCCGTCGACAATAAATAAGGGGAAAATCAAGTTGCTCGCCTGCAATTGCGTCTCCTGAACCATATCACGAATTACGGCCGATTTTCTATTTCTACGTGGTCGAATCATCATCTTATTTATAGTTCTAGTCCAAATACTGCTTCTGCCAATCCTACCTCATCTGCCGAAAATGGTATCACGTACGGAATACCCATTTCGTCAAACTTCTTGCCGGTCGACGTACCAATAGAGATTACTTTTTGTCCTGGATCCAATAAGTGCTCTCGGAAGTAAGCCTCTACATTGCTCGGAGAGGTAAAGATCAATACCTCTGCATTGCTTTTGTCTACGTCTTCCAGCTGTACCGTCTCATAGATCGGAATACTAATTACTTCGGTATCGGCGCTCAACGCGTTGCGTACCGTATTCATACTTTCTTTAGCACATGGAATGACGACTTTCGTGCCATTCGCTATCTTCGCAAATTCTACTGCAAATTCCTCTACGGTCACCCCAATCTGGTCGCCCGAAAAGTCGGCCACACGATCGTATTTACGTAAAGCTTGTTCTGATCCTTGACCCAATACAGCGATCTTTGTCTTTTTCATGAGGAAAGGCTCCAATCTGAAGAAATGGTCTATGGCGTTTTTACTGCCGAAAAACAGCCAATCCACATGTTTCAGGATAAAAGAATCCAAGTGTTTTATGATCGGGAATATTTTGATCAACGATCTGCCTTCCACCTCGATCTCATGTTTCTTCAGAAAACGAGAGAGGTAAGCGTCATTATCTAGGTCACGAGTAATAAAAACAGATTTCGTTAGCTCACGTTCCTTCTTGAATTTATCAAATATGCTTTGTGCTAATCCTTCGGTGCTTTCCGCACGTACAAACAGGCGGTCTGGAAATTCTTCATTATCCTCTGCAACAGAAGTCCATACCTCATATTGTCCGGCATGCTTGCGACAATAGCAGCCTAAGGGTGCATGACAGCCAGCATCAAATAGATTGAGCACTTTGCGTTCTACAGCGATAGTCTCCTGAACGGCTGTATCATTGATTGGCTGCAAAATTTGAAACAGCTCCTGGTCGCTATCGCGAATCTGAATAGCCAATACGCCTTGCGCTGGGGCAGGAATAATTTTTATTGGCGGAATAGCTTCTACATGAAATTCAGATAGATCCATCTCTACGCGCTCAATACCCGCCTTGGCTAGCATGATGGCGTCATATTTTTCGTCACGAAGCTTCTGCACCCGCGTCTGTATATTTCCGCGCAGGTCGTCAAAATTCAGATCTGCTCGGAAAGAAAGTAATTGCGCTTTTCTCCGGTTGGAGGAGGTGCCTACTTTTGCTTTACTTTTTAGGGATATCCGTTGGGAAATGTCGACTGCTTCCTTGCGGATGATTAATAGCTCAGCAGGATCTTCTCGTTCTGAAACTGCTGCTATAGTTAATCCTGGAGGATTAACAGTCGGTAAATCTTTGTGAGAATGTACGGCCAAATCAATTTGTCCGGAAAGTAATTCTTCCTCTAATTCTTTTGTAAAAAATCCTTTTCCTTCTAACTTATCCAGCCGGAGATGCTGCACGATGTCTCCCTGAGTTTTAATGATCTTTAGCTCAGATGCTACACCAATAGCCTGTAATCTGTCTTTGATATAGTTAGCCTGCCATAATGCCAAAGCACTTCCTCTCGTGCCGATTGTAAGTTTTCTATTCACAGCGAAATAATAATGGTTAAAGATGTGGGGCTATAATTACCCGAAATGATGCTAATATGCAGGAGAAAAAAACGAGAAAAGGAGTGAAAGAGTTCAATTAATTTTGAGCGGCGTCGGAAGACTGTACTAAAATCTCTTTGGCCATCACCATAGGAACTTTGATGTATTTCTTTTCCATATAATTGATGACTTTCTCGAGGACCTCCAATGCTTGTGGATCCAGCCCATTAAGCTCACGTGCAAATACCTCATTCATAGCGGTAGCGCGTATTTCCTTAATCTTATCCGGAACCTGACGCATAGCAACCTCCACACGTCTTTGTTTGATCATCGGAAGAAATTCTTCGATGTTTTGATGTATGATTTTCTCCGCATGATGTAGCTCATCATAGCGTTCTTTAATATTTTTCTGTGCGATGGCCTGTAAGCTGCTCACCTCAATGTAATGGATTGGGTTTTGCGCAATTACAGCAGCGTCAATATCATTCGGGATCGCCAAATCCACGACTACTTTTTTGTCTACTTCACCATTACATAGTGAGGTGTACAACGCTTGATCCACGATCGGTTCGGATGAGCCTGTACAGGTAATCATCACATCAAAACCGTGTTTGTAGTTCGCCAATTCAGTCAAAGGGAATGCGGCAGCATGAAGCTCTGCTGCTAAAGCGTATGCCTTTTCTACCGTTCTATTGAAGATGACAAAGTTTTTGTATTTATGCTTTTTAAGGTACTTCGCTAAGTTTTGGTTCGTTTCACCAGCTCCAATAATCAGGATGCGTGGGTTTTCGACCAATTTTACTTCTCTCAGCTTACGATAGGCTAAAGAAACAACCGAAATCGGATTGCGAGAGATATTAGTATGTGTGTAAACTTCTTTAGCTGTTTTTACCAGACGATCCATCATCATGCGCATGAAATCACCGGTGAATCCGGCATCGCGACAACGCTCATAAGCGCGGCGAACCTGCGCTAGAATTTCTTTCTCGCCAACAACCAAGCTCTCAATAGAGCAAGACATACGAAGCAAATGATTAAGGGCTTCCATGCCTGAGTATTTGTTCACTTGGCCTAGATAGCATTGCAGGCGCTCAGAAGGAACACAAAAATTCATGCTGTGCATGAACTTCGCGATAAACTCATCAGTAAGCTCATGCGCACCATAAAATACAAACTCTACGCGATTACAAGTGCCAATGTAAAAGATTTCAGGGATATCCAAGCTGTTCTTGAGATTGATCAATCTGTGGTTCAACTCTTCGTTGCAGATTACCAAATTTCCCAAGTCTTTCAACTCGACATGTTTGTGTGTAAACGCTATTACTTTTAAATTTTCCAAAGTCTGCTGCTCGCGCTATGATTCGTCCTGCAAATGTAGACCAAAAGCGATTTGTTTATGTCAAGAATCTGTCAAAGCAACAAATTTAGAACGATTTTAAATAGTGCTTCTTTTTATTTAATCGTCTGTTTTTCAGATAATTAATAATTATCTTTATTCATCTTGACGACAGCTGTTCGTAATTTTAGATAGGCCTATTTGCCAAAATCTTTTAAACGCTGAATTCCAATGTCTTTTTTCTCTATATCCAATTGAATTACCCATGCTTTTTCCGCCAACAGATCGAGTCTTGTTTTCGGGTCGCTCAAGGAAATTGGCTTTATGCGTACCTCTTCTTCCAGTATGGGTTGGCTGGTATGCAGGGTGTTAGCATGTCTGATAATACGAATAGAAAAGGTCGGCCATTTACCTACAGCAGAAAAATTAGCCTTGTGGAATTCTACTGTTTTACTTGGACTAAGGAGAGCCGCAAAATGCCCCTTTTGCTTGCCGCTCTGCGTTTCTCCAATGGATATCAATAATTGAAAGGAAGTTTCGTTTACCAACCAGAATTTCGCTAACCCATCTTTCGGTTCTCCGGTGACAGCCAGATAAATTCCTTTTTCAACAAATTCGCCCACCACCGGTGCTGGAGAGTCTTCATCGTCTTGACGCTTCATATCCCCATGTACAGCTGTTATTTTGTTAACCGATACTGGGATCTCAAATCCAGATTCGTCCGTGACGCCGATAATGTCGTCGTTTAGAAAAGAAGTGATATGGCCTTCAATAGCCTCATCCACAAATCGTACAAAGTCACCTATTTTGAAGTTCATAATATATCACCTAATTATTATTGTCTAAATCTATTTATTGTTCTGAGGACCGGGGATCAATAGATCCAATCCGTTTTTAGTATATTCTTGCTGATCCAGAAGCTGCATGTAGCTGTCCTGAGAAATCATATTGGCACCAAGGCTTTCCAAGTGTTCTGAATGTACTTGGCAGTCAATTAGCTTCAAGTTAGCGTGCTTTGCCAATTGAATTAACGCATACTTAGAGCTGTTACTCACCAAAGAAAACATGCTTTCACCACTAAAGACCTGGCCAATAAGCACCCCGTAAAGCCCACCGACCAATTCATTTTCCGTATTCCATACTTCGATAGAGTGTGCGAAGCCCAATTCATGCAATTGAATATAAGCATTTCGCATATCTGTCCCGATCCACGTACCATCCTGATCTTTACGAGTTGCCTTTGCACAGCAATCAATCACAGCAGAAAATGCCTGATTGTACGTCCATCGGAAGCGATCGGATCGAAGTGTCTGGCGCATGCTTTTGCTAATGCGGATATTTTTTGGATCTAACACGAAACGCTCATGTGGCGCATACCACAATATGGGTGTATCATCACCATACCAAGGAAAAATTCCGTTTTGGTAGGCGTGCAACAGTCGGGAAGGAGATAGGTCGCCACCTACAGCTAGCAAACCATCAGCCTCGGCCAAAGCCGGATCAGGGATTTGAGCCGGATCTGCGTTTAGTTGAAAGATCATGAGCTAGATTAGCAGATCAATCTTCGTCTGGTTGACGAGGCTCTTTGCTGATCTGGTCAAATATTTTGTCCATGTGTTCCACGTACTCGTTCGTGTCGTCTAAGAAAAATTCTAGATGTGGTACAATACGTGCATTATTCTTAATGCGTGTACCCAATTTGTACCGGATTTCACTGGATTTCGATTTGATCTTCTCCAAATCCTTTTTAGCGGTATTCGTATTGATGAAGCTAAGGTAAACCCGTGCTATTGCTAGATCGGGTGTGACCCGCACTCTAGTAACGGTTATAAATGCATTCGGCGCCCACTGATGTGCTTCCCGTTGAAATATCTCTGCTAAATCTTGCTGGATTACTCCAGCAAATCTTTGTTGTCTTTTGCTCTCAGTTGCCATGATAATATGAGGTTATAAGTTAACGCTATATTAAGCTACAAATATAAACAAAATAGATCATATGGATTTTGAAGTCAGAAGTCAGAAGTCAGAAGTCAGAAGGAAGAAGGAAAGGACGCGAATAAAATACTGATAAAAGGAAAAAGCTTGTCTTAGGATTAGACAAGCTTTTCATCAAAAACTAGTTTATAATTGGATAGCATGAATTTCGTGTAAGTTTTAAGACTTTTTAGGTCTATCAAGTTTAAAGTTTACTCTGGTAGTGGAATGAGTAAGGGTAAGCTTACTCAGATTTTTTTTTCATCTCCCTTTACATCACAAACATAGGGTTTTGAATTAGACCTCACAAACTAAAACTCAAAAAAAAGTAAGTGGTTACTTTTGCTTATATCTATGCTTTATACTAAATCTTAGCTAAATCGAATAAAGCGCCTTAAACCGCTTACTTTCCTATTTAATTAAAGCTACGTTCTTCCAAGTGCTTATCCATGTCTAAATAGTCAATACCTTTTTCCCACCAGTCGGGAGAAGTCGCCCCTTTAAGATAGTAGTCAAAAAATTCCATCATGCGTACCGCATAGTCTTTTCTGTTAACCTCTTTTACTAAGCCGTGGTTTTCCCCATTGTATGTCAGCATCGCTACCGGCTTCTGTAATCGACGTAACCCATTGAAATACTCAATCCCCTGCGTGTAGTCGACTGCACCATCTTTGTCATTATGAAGAATGACCAGCGGCGTATTTACATTCTTGATATGGTATATCGGAGAATTGCGCGTGTAGGCATCCCAATTGTCCCAATAACCAGTTGTTAATCTTCCTTGAGAAGATTCAAAGATACTTTGGTTGGTCGTTCCTGAGTTCCAATAAATCAAGCTATACATACTAATCATATTGGTCAGTGGTGCTCCTGCCACAGCGGCTTTGAAGATATCGGTCTGCGTGATGAGAAATGAAGTCTGGTATCCTCCCCAGGAGTGTCCGTGAATGCCAACGCGCTCTGCATCTACGATGCCTGTCGCTACAGCTGCTTTCACAGCGGGTACCACACATGCAACAGCAGACATTCCTGGATCATTTAGTTTATACGCGATATCCGGCATCAACACGGCATATCCGTTGCTCGTGTACACTGCCCGATTAAATCCTCCGCCCGGAAACGCAGGATTTGAATAACTATTCGTGCCATCCGTCAATCGTTCGTAGATGTACGTAATCGTTGGGTACGATTTTCCTTCTACATAATCTGCAGGTAGGAAAAGGGTGGCTTGCAAGGTGTCGCCAAAGTCGTTTACATAGCTGATTAATTTTGACCCGCTGGATAATGCGTAATCATTTTTATTCGGCGTATTCTCCGTTAGCTTTCTTGTATTTTTAAATGTTGCGTTCTCGGTGACATACAATTCGGGCGATGTAGTATTGTTCTCTTTTACAAAAAACAGCTCATTCGCCTGTTTTGGTTTGCTGATATACGAATACAGATCGTCAGAATGCTGGCGTATTTCGAGCTTGTTGCTTCCGGCCTTCCATACGGCAATTCCTGACTGCTTGTCGCCATCATTAAATACGGTAAAGTATTGGTCCTTCTTTAAATCCGTAAAATCATCGTCTGGGTATAGGTTAGATAAAAGACGAGATACTGCCCATTGTTGATCTTTCCAACGGTCTGTTATTGCGATTGCCGACTTGCCATCCACAGAAACTTTCCACAGGTCAAAGTTATCTCTTAAAAGCACATGCTTGCTATCAGCAGTCCAGCCAAAGTTTGGCGTGCCGGGCTTTTCTACGTTGTTATCTACTTTTTCTGCTATAAAGCTTGCAGAGATCTTCTCCGTCAGATTGGTAGAGGCCAAGCTACTCGTATTCAAGTTGTGGTAATGGCCATCTTGGTAGTACAAAAGGTATTTCCCATCTGGAGAGAAAGATATATTTCTCAATGCGTTGAGGTATAGTTTTTCAATCGCTTTACGACTGTGTCCGGTCGCGATATTCACAAGATACAGGTCGGCAAACTGCTGCCCATCCAGGCTGGAAGCCATCTCATACGGTGTGTAATCGAGCGCGTAACCCAAATCCTGATTGGAGGCTAGTAAAATGCTTTTGCGCGTGCTATCAGCCAGCGATACGAATTGTTTGGTTTTTATATGGTAAGCAGATTGCACCGTGTAGTTTTTATCTCGGTTAGATTGCGTGCGCTGGGCGGACTGTAAGCGTTTATCTTGCCAGTTCCAGATAATCATATCTGGTTTCTCCGCATCTTTATCGGCTTTAACGGTAGGTTTTTTCTCGGCAATTTTTGTAGAATCCTGAACCGTGCTGTCTGCTACGGCCTTTTCTGTTTTTTCCAGTTTGGCGATGCCAAAGAATAACGTGTTAAGATCCTTAGACCAAAAAGGACTACTATTTTCACTGATGCCGAATCCGGCGCTAATTTCTTGCTCATCCAACCCCGTATAGCTGATGATGTTGGAAGCATCGCCACGGATATCTTTTACGCCGATCATCGTATATACTGGCGTTTTGTACTTCTTGTCCGTCTTAGCTTTTAACAGCGCCAGCGCGTTACCTTCTTTGTTCCAAGTGATTTTGCTATACGCTGCTTTTTCATTGTCGAGCGCGTATGTAGTGCCTGTCTGCATGTCGCGTAGAAATACGCCATTTCCATTTTTGCCATTCGCATCAATCGTGTAAGCCAAGTATTGCCCCGATTTGTTAAACTGAAATTCGTTGACATTACCGATGTTGAAGCTGTGTTTGTTTTGTAAGTTGTATAGCAACAGGTCGCTTCCTTTGGGAGCGTCGGCACCTTTAGGGCCTTCGCCCGGTGATTCAAAACGTACTGCCAGCCAGTTTCCGCCTTCGTTTGAAAATTCAAATGATTTTGCTCGCTCAAATAGGACGCTGCTAGTGTCCTTCACAGTCACCAAACGCAAGCTCTTAAAATTGGGCTTCTTCGCTTTTTCGTTTGCCTTGATGGTTTTGTATGGAGCAGCTTCAAAGAACGCAACATGGCTAGCCGACTCATTGAAGCGTATGGCTCCCGCTTCTCCGCCAATTTTGTACGTATAGTTTGTCGTGTCGAAAGCACTTTTTAATAGTAGGTTAAGATCCCCTTGTGTGGGGCCTTCTGCGTAAGCATACCATTTTGCATTGTTGGAGATCGCCAGAACGTTCATGCGTACATATTGCCATTTCGGAATGTCTTTCCATGTGATGGGTGGTTTACTTTCCTGCGCTTGTCCCAATAAAGCGGCCGATAAAAGTGTACTGATTAGTATAAGGTGTTTCAAATTCATAGTAAGTTATTCGTTGCTCGTTAATTTGGATTTTCGAATATATTGAATTTTAATTCTTTTTTCGGTAGGTATCAGCAAGGTTACCGTCTCGAAACAATTGATTTAACGGTATGCAATTGGTACTTTTGGAGGATTTAAATTCGATCCTTCGGAATGGAAGTAGGCGATGGCCACAAATTCTCCTCACCCGAGGGCGAAAGCATGATTTTATAGGATATGAAGATTTGGCAAAAAAATATAGACGTTGATACTTTCGTAGAAAACTTTACGGTTGGTAATGACCGAGCAATGGACCTCCAGCTAGCCGGAGCAGATGTATTGGGATCGCTGGCACATACGAGGATGTTGCATAGCATCGGACTGATGACGGCAGATGATCTCGCTGCAGTACAAGCCGAGCTTAAGCAAATTTATCAGGATATACTTGCCGGAAATTTCGAAATCGAAGACGTGGTAGAAGACGTGCATTCGCAGATCGAAATGTTGCTGACACAACGTGTCGGCGAAGCCGGGAAGAAAATACACTCCGGCCGTTCGCGCAACGATCAGGTGTTGGTAGATCTAAAGTTGTATTTCCGTACAGAGATCGAAAGTATGGTAAAACACACCGAAGGTTTATTTAGCCAATTGATTGAGCTAAGCAATACGCACCGCGATGTGCTGATGCCAGGTTATACCCATTTGCAAATTGCTATGCCTTCCTCTTTCGGGTTATGGTTCGGTGCTTATGCGGAAAGCTTGGTGGATGACCTGCACTTGATGAAAGCAGCTTGGCAGGTGTGTAACAAAAACCCATTGGGCTCGGCTGCCGGTTACGGTTCCTCATTTCCGTTAGATCGCACGATGACCACCCGATTGTTGGGTTTTGAAGATCTAAACTATAATGTGGTATATGCTCAAATGGGCCGTGGTAAAACAGAACGTATTTTAGCACAAGCCATGAGTTCGATTGCGGCTACATTGGCCAAATTTGCGATGGATGTTTGTTTATTTATCAATCAAAATTTTGGATTTATCTCCTTTCCAGCGCATCTGACAACCGGTTCCAGCATTATGCCTCATAAGAAAAATCCGGATGTATTTGAGTTGATTCGCTCGCGCTGTAATAAGATACAGGCGCTGCCGAATGAAATTGCCTTGATGACTACCAATCTGCCTGTAGGGTACCACCGCGATTTGCAGCTGTTGAAGGAAAATTTGTTTCCTGCGTTTCAGTCGTTAAAAGATTGCTTGGAAATTGCCACCTTCATGCTGCAGCATATCGATATCAAGAATGATATTTTGGAAGACCCAAAATACGATTACCTGTTTAGTGTGGAGGTAGTCAATAACGAGGTCTTGCAAGGAATCCCATTCCGCGAGGCGTATAAGAATATTGGCCTGTCTATTGAAGAGGGAACTTTTAGTCCGGAAAAATCAGTGAATCATACGCACGAAGGCAGTATTGGTAACTTATGTAATGATCAGGTCGTTCGCTTGTTCGAAGAAGCGAAATCTTCTTTTGGCTTTGAGCAAGTAGAAAAATCCTTGGCAGCGCTTCTGGCAGATTAAACAAATCTATCAATCCGTAAAAAAACAGGTCTGGAATAGCTATTCCAGACCTGTTTTTTTATGAAAACCTAGTTTGCAGATTATAAGAATCTAGTTGAGCAAACTAAACTATCCGCGTTTAGCCAAAGTAATCTTGGTGTCTAATTCTTTGACCAACTTATCCACATTGCTTTCCGATCCAGAGTTTTGGAAACGAATAAAGCCTTCTTTGTCGATAATGACTTTGGCTGGAATACCTTGAATGCCATAAGCGGTTACGGTCGCTTTCGAACGATCTTTCATTTCGTCGAATAATACGTGGAAGCTGTAGTTGTTTTTAGCGATAAATTCATCTACTAGCTCTTTGTAGTTTTCTTCCCGTTGCCACGTGTCGATAAATAAAAATTCCACTTCGTCGTCGTTAGCATATTTGGTCACTGCAGCTTGCATCCCTGGAAACGAAACGATACACGGGCCACACCAGGTTGCCCAGAAGTCTAATACCACGACTTTACCTTTGAAATCAGATAGAGAAACTTCCTTACCGTCACGATTCACTAGTGTAAATGCAGGCGCTTCCTCTTTCTTCATTTCCTTTTCATATTTCGCAAAGTATGCCTCTGTCATTTGCTTATCTAAGTCCGCTAGGTGTGCTTGAAAGTCAGCCTTGTCACCATGTACATCTTTGTACAATACCTGAGCCTGCGCCACGATAGTAGAATCTTTACCATTAGCTGCGATAAACTTTTCGTAGGTTTCCAATGCTTTTTCTTTCTCACCTTTTTGAGCATACGCATTGCCTAATACTTTTGCATTCTTCAAGGCGTAATAACCACCAAAGTGTGATTCTTCCAACGAAGACTGTGTGATCTCGATGGCTTCATCATAGTTTTTTTCTTCCGTTAGCGCCGCTGCATATATCGGAGCTACCGCAGCATAATAATTAGCATTGTTGCTCTGCTTTTGTTTTGGGTCTTCAGACTCGGAAGCAGCCTTTCCCACCGTGTAAGCATCCTTCAAAAGGGGAGCAAATGCAGCATAATCCTTGTCTGCGTCAGTCAGCTTATCGAAAGTAGTAGCTACCGCAGGAACATAAAAATCAGTACCTTTTAGTTGGCTTAATATTTCTCTGGTTTTGGGCATATTCGACTCTTTCACATAGCGATTTACTAAGTTAAAAAGTGCGGAATGATAAATGCTATGGTCTTTTTCAGCGTAATTAGCGGCAGGATATTGCTTTGTCCAAGCAACATATCGCTGCTCGAAATCTGCTGCAGAGATATCTTCTCCAGCTTCTTTTAGCATTTCAGAATACGATTTGTTGCGTACGGTTTTACCTTGAGGATATTGTGATTCAATAGCTGCACGAATTGCCGTCGCTTTCTCGGTATCATCCAACGCTCGCTCATATATAGAGGCCGCTAAAGTCAACTGGTCTTCATCTTTTTTTAGAGCGAGTGCCTCTGCCTCTTGCTTCAAAAGGGCTTTGTCTTCCTCTGTGCCACTTGACGCTAATTTATTGATCTGCGCTACAATTTCTTCGTAGCTCGCGCTGTCTTTAGCGGAAACAACCTCCTGCGCATTGGCCTGTTGGAAGTATAATACAGCGCTGCAGGCTAGCGCGATCCATTTTATATTTTTCATATTGTTATAACTTACTTTTTAACGCCTTGTAAATACTCCAGAACATTCGTATCCTTCGAAAAGGAGCATTTAATCTGTTTTTTAGTGAATGATATGAGTGTTAAATTTAGTGTTTTTATTTATGCAAAGAAAATTTATATATTGTCTTAGACTTATACTCCTGCCCTTTGTCAAGTACTACGGATGGAAAATCTGGTAGGTTCGGTGAATTTGGAAAATGCTGTGTTTCAAAACAGAGGCCTGTATACGGATTATATGTACGGCCCGCTTTTCCTTTATCATTGCCAAGCAAATGATTTCCGGTGTAAAAATGAACAGATGGCTCGCTGCTAAATACGTCGAGCTGAATACCGGAGGAAGCCGAGCGAGCAGTAGCAACATGTTGCGAATCGCTTGGCGAAACCACATAACTATGGTCAAAGCCCTTCGCCACTGCGAGCTGTGGATGATTCAAATCTAAGTTTTCGGAAATCTGTGTTTCTACTCGAAAATCAAAAGGAGTATTGGCTACCGATTCACCCGTGTTTAGCGGAATTTGATCTTCATTAGTCGGAATAAACTGGCTGGATGGAATGTGCACATAATGGTCTAGGATCTCTCCCTGGCCTTCGCCGTGCAGATTGAAATAAGCATGATTTGTCAAATTAAGAACCGTTTTCTGGTCGGTAACCGCCCGATACGCAATTTTCAATTCATTATCATCCGTTAACTCGTACGACACATGTACATTTAAGTTGCCTGGAAAGCCGCCTTCGCCGTCATTTGCCGTATAATAGAAGTCCACCTTATGCTCCAAACTGGTTTGCCTATCCCACACTTGATCGTGGAAACCATCGCTGCCTCCATGCAGGCAGTTGTTGCCGTTGTTTTTCTCCAGCTGATACTCCTGTCCGTCCAACTCAAAGCGCGCATTGGCGATACGGTTGGCATATCGACCAACTGTGGTTCCTAAAAATTTGGCTTCGGCGTTCAGATAATCCGCTATATTATCAAAGCCCAACGCGACATCGGTAGGTTCGCCTTGTTGATTGGGTACGATAATGCTCACGATGCGCGCGCCATAATCGGTCAAAGCCACCTGCATGCCAGCCTGATTTTGCAATACAATAAGATGCGTATTCTTGTTGCGGTATTTAGCCTTGAACTGTGCAGGATCAGGAAGTCGGTATGTGGTCATGTAAGTTAGTTCTGTTTATTCGGTGACTAAAGATAACGAATATTTTCAATCCCGACAAATGGCGAATAAGGCCTCAAAAGTGAGGAGTTGAGCGTTCCCCTTCTCCCGATTAAACCGTATATTTGGCCTTCAAAACACCATATTACATGCAGTGGAAACAACTATTATCGGCAAAGCGATGGGGATACGAAGCCCGGGAACTGAATGATCAGATCGACGCGCGCTCTGAGTTTCAGCGCGATTATGACCGCTTGATTTTTTCCTCGCCATTTCGCAGATTGCAGAATAAAACACAGGTGTTTCCATTGCCCGGATCCGTGTTTGTACACAATCGGCTTACCCACAGCTTAGAGGTGGCCAGCGTCGGAAGGTCGCTTGGCCGATTGTTTTATATGATGACCAAAAAGAAGAATCCAAACGTCGATATAGATATCCCTTTTCTGCAGGAGGTTGGCAACATTGTTTCTGCGGCATGCCTGTCGCATGACTTGGGTAATCCTGCGTTCGGACATTCTGGAGAGGCTGCCATTTCATCTTACTTTATACATGGAGATGGCAATCGATATGAAAGTTTGGTGACGAAAGAACAATGGCAAGATTTGATTCATTTCGAAGGAAATGCTAACGCACTGCGCATCTTAACACATCCTTTTAATGGGAAAGATGATAAAGGTTTTGCATTAACATATACTAGTTTGGCGGCTATTGTAAAATATCCTTGCCGAGCTATCGACGGACATGTAAAAGGGAATCATCACAGAAAAAAATATGGTTTTTTTGAAGGGGAAAAACCGGTGTTTGATAAGATCGCGATAGAACTCGGCTTGCAGGTGGATCCGGCAAATCCGGAAGGATACCTCAGGCACCCATTGGTTTACCTGGTGGAAGCAGCGGATGATATTTGTTATAACATCATTGATTTAGAAGATGCACATCACCTACGTATTCTGTCCTATCAGGAAGTAGAAGATTTGCTGATGCCATTGTGTATGGATGATAATTTGCGCGACCGTCTGGATGGCTTGAAAGATACCGGAAGTAAGGTCTCTTTGTTACGTGCGAAAGCCATCAATACCCTTATTCATGGTTGTGCAACAGTATTTACGGGCAAGCAGGATGAATTATTGGCAGGTACTTTCCAATCTTCCCTGATTGATGCGTTGGATCCGGCTTTGGTGGATCATATGAAACGTATTGAAAAGTTATCGATTGAAAGGATTTATAATGCGCCCAATGTGGTGCAGATCGAGATCGCAGGTTTCAAGGTGCTCAATGCACTGTTAAGTGAATTTCTTCCTGCCTACCTCAAAACAAACAAGACCATTTTTGACAAAAAGATAGTGGCGATGATTCCTGAACAGTTTCATACCTCGTCTGACGATGTGTATAGTAAAATTCGTTCGGTACTAGACTTTGTGTCTGGAATGACCGATGTATACGCGGTAGATTTGTACCGCAAGATACAGGGAATAACTATTCCTTCACTGGACTAAACACGATCCTAACGTTTCGATAAAATAAAGCATGAAAGTAGTAATTGCGGAGAAGCCATCTGTCGCTCGAGATTTGGCACGGGTGATGGGGGCTAAAAATATCAGAGATGGCTATATTGAAGGCAATGGTTATGCCTTTACGTATGCCTTTGGGCATTTGGTGCAACTGTGTACACCGCAGGCGTATGGATATCATAGTTGGTCGGCCACTAATCTTCCGATCATTCCAGCCTCATTTGCACTAGAAGTGAAGAAAGTACGTAAAGATGGCCGTCAGGTGGATGATGGTGGCGCTGCCAAACAGCTGAACACCATCAAATCGTTACTAGATCAAGCCGAGGAAATCATTGTGGCAACGGATGCTGGGCGTGAAGGCGAGCTGATTTTTCGAAACATTTATTATTACCTAAAGTCTGAAGTGCCATTCCGGCGTTTATGGATTTCTTCTCAAACGGATAAAGCCATTAAAGCGGGATTTGCCGCTTTGAAAGCCGGTACGGAATACGACAGCTTGTACATGTCGGCGAGATCCCGTTCGGAATCGGACTGGCTAATCGGTATCAATGCCACGCAGGCAATTACCTTAGCTGCTGGAAACAAAGGTTTATTATCATTAGGTCGTGTGCAGACGCCAACCTTGGCCATGATCTGCGGACGCTATCTCGAAAATCTCGACTTTAAGCCTCAGGCATTTTTTAAAATTCAGGCGGGCTTTGAAAAAGATGGTATCTCATTTACCGCAACATCCAACAAATTCGACAAAAAAAAAGATGCTGATGCTCAATTCACACAAATAAAAGTGGGAGATAGTGCAGAGGTAATTCAGGTCGAGGCTAAAGAAACGAAGGAACAGCCGCCCTTGCTGTACGATTTGACCACACTACAGCAGGATGCTAATAAGAAATATGGCTACTCTGCCGATCAAACGCTGAGCATTGCGCAAACGCTCTATGAGAAAAAAGTGATTACCTATCCCCGTACCGGATCTCGCTACATAGGGGAAGATGTTTTTGAAACCATCGATAGCTTATTCCAACACCTAGCAGCAAACGCGCCAGAAAGTATCGCTGCCATTAGTCGTAATCTGGTCGGAGCAAAGCTCAATAAGCGCTCGGTAGACGATAAGAAAGTGACTGATCACCATGCGCTGCTCGTGACCGACGAAAAGCCAGGGCCAATGCCGAAAGATCAGCAGCATGTTTATGAGATGATCGCGAAGCGAATGGTCGAAAGTTTCTCTGAAATTTGTATTAAAGACATTACTACCGTCGTGCTGAAAGCTGCAGATACGGAGCTTATTGCGAAAGGAACGGTAATTCGCCAATACGGGTGGCGCCTTTCGGCGGAGCAAGTGGAGCCGCCAGCAGAGGAGGAAAAAGGCAATGACGATCAGGATAATGAGAATGCACAACTACCTAAGTTAACTTCTGGGGAGTGGCATGTGATGCGTTCTCTTGCTTTATCCGAGCGCTTTACCAAAGCGAAGCCGGTGCATACGGAAGCGTCCTTATTAAAGGCTATGGAAACTTCTGGCAAGGAAATCGAGGATGAGGAGATGCGCCAAGCCATGAAAGATTGTGGGTTGGGAACCCCTGCCACGCGTGCGGCTACCATAGAAACCCTGTTTCAGCGAGATTATATCCGTCGTGAAAAGAAAAAGTTGGTACCTACAGACAAAGGTTTAACGATCTATCATTTGGTGAAAGATCGTTCCATTGCTAAAGTAACATTGACGGGTAAGTGGGAGCAAAAGCTAGAAGAGATGCGTGCCAACAAGGTATCTTACGATGTCTTTATGAAACATATTAAGGATTACACGGCAAAGATTACCGGGGAGCTCTTACAGCTGAAAATTGCCATCGCGCAAGAAGAAGCCAAGCCACAGCAAAAAGGCAAGATCAAATGCCCGAAATGCCAGCCAGGAAGCATACAACTGTATGAGAAGGTTGCGCAGTGTGATCGCTACGCACAAGGCTGCGATTTTAAGATCTGGCGTACGCTAAATGGTGTATTTCTGGAAGAAAAAGAAATGAAAAACCTGCTGGAAAACGGAAAAACCTCGGTGCTAAAGGGCGTGAAGAATAAGCAAGGCCAGTTGGTGGAGGCTGCCTTGACTTTCGAAAACCTCCGTGTTAGCCCCATAGAATAACCGCCTTAACGGTTAAAAGTATAACCAACCGTCCATTCTATGAAATCTGCCTTGCCCATATGTGCTTTGATAGAAGCGCCGACATTGATATTTTGATATACATAATATCGGGCGCCCGCGCGGAGAAAGAATTTGTTGATCTCGCCATTGAATACCTGGTTATGTATGTAATATCCCACATTCCCATTTAGTACCAAGCGCTGGTTGAGTACATGTGCCAGATAAAAGGATGGACCTCCAGAAAGTTTGGATCCCAAATCTCCCGATTTATCACCCGCAATCTCATTATGATTTCCGGAGGAAGAATAGAAAAGATCTAAGCCGCCGCCAATGCGCCATTTGTGGCTTACATGCCGGCTGGCGTAGGCACTTAAAGTGGACTTGAAATAACGATGGTCATTATCCTGACTTAGTTGTTTTGCACCCACACCATAGTTAATATGAAAAAGTGTTCGTCTGCTATAGGGCGGAATATCTGCCTTGCGCGAAGTGACAGGCATAGGGTTAGGTTGATAGTTTACCGAGATCGTCAATGGTACGAGATTCACCCCAGAGTTGGGCAATACCAATGCTCCATTGGAAAAGTGATGAAAAGCTAAGCCCACACCAGCGCGCCATTTTGGATGAAAAGCATATTGCGCACGGATACCAAAATCGATAAATACATTATTTTTAGAGCCGATCACCAAGTTGAGTGGATTTTCTTCTTCATCAAAGGGGTAGAAATTACCCGATAAGCCAAGGCCAATCCGATAATCATAGGACCAGCGGCTGTGCTCTCGTGGTGCAATAGGCGTTTGTACAAATCCATACAAGGCATACGGATTACCGATAATGTCATTGTTGAATGTGCTGGAATAAAATCCAATTCCATAGATTGGATTGTTGTACAAATCAAAATAAGGATCTTTTTTATTCCTTTGCTGCCAGCCAACCTTAAAGTTGATGCCTTCATAATAAGCATCTTGATACGCTACTCTTGCATTCTTCTGCTGTAAAATCCCTCCATTCTCCACTTCCACCTCAAAGATGATAGGAGATTTTCGCCTTAGGGTAGAATCGACCTGTCCAAAAAGACAGTTTATGGTAGTAATCGTTAAGAAAAAAAATAGCGTATATAAACGTAGCACAAATAAATTTTATTGAATGAGGCGCAAAAATACATACATTTTTACAACTTCGTATTTCGTTATAGTCATTTTTGTCGAACCGCCATTTTTTCGTCATTAGCATCACAGCATATCGAATAATTTCCCCAAAGCCCTACCTTTGTCCGAGATATGGCAACAAGACTCTATAACCCTTTTCAAGACTTTACGTTTGATAACCAGACTTGCTTTCTCACCGGCAAGACACTGCATTCCGCAGATGAGCAGATTCAGGTGTTCCCCGTCTGGATGATGCGCGCTTTCAACTTGGAAGAGCAACCATTTAAGATGTTGGATGAAAGCTTTTCTACGTACAAGAAGTTGCAATTGCCTTGCTCTGCAGATGCTGCATTGCCATTGGAATCTATAGAATCTGCCGTAGAGCGTGCGATGGATGCCGGCTATGCTGCGGTGAAAGAGTTGCCATCAACCGTCCTATTTCAATGGGTGGCTAAGATATTGTATGGTGTGGTGTTCAATGAAATACAGGCCGGCATACGACAGGCTACCATGACTGGCGAAGAGATGAATTTCTCACAGGCTTTAGTTCATAAGTTTCGCAATTTGCATACGATGCTCCAATCGGCTATCCATCCGATGGAATTCGAAAACAGAAATCCCTTCTCGGTGTTGGTACTTCCCGTAGAAAATGCTCCAGAGACGTTCATCTACCGGGATGAGATCAATACGTTAATATTCTCGTTGCGGATGAATGACTTTGCTATCATTGCCACGCTGCAGGATAATGGGACACATGCGATCTACCATGAGGATGTGCTCGCATTGGTACAAAACAAGGTATTACATCCCATTCAATTCGAAGAAATCTGCGCACGCTTCTTTTATTCTGCATACCTGTTCAATAAGTTGCCAGATTATACCTACATGGATACCCCAAAAATGATCTATGTAGAACCGATGCCCATGCAGGATTGGACTATGAAGCCTATCTTCGACCATTGGCAAGTAAAAACATATGGTCAGGTGCTGGAGAACTTTTGGAAACCCTGGGGGTATACGCTTTTTGAGATTATCAAAAATCCAGAACAACCCATGAGTTTTATCTGCGATGATGCGGGCAACTTTCAAGAACAGGTAGATTTGCCGCTTTCCTAAAAAGGGGCATTAACTAAGCTACACTGCGCTAACTGTTTCGTGGAGTGATTTTTGTTCTTTATTTAGAGAAGGGTGAGATTTAAGGTATGAAAACAATAAAACACATTTTCTCTTTGGCGATGTTGCTGTCGATGGCATTTTGTGCAGCGGCGAACTCGACTAAAGCAAAGTCAGTGCATTCAGCAGCTTTGGATACGATTTACACAGAGGTAGATGTGATTCCTCGGTTTTCTGGTGGAGCAAGAGGATGGAGCAATTTCCTGAACAAAAACCTGAATGTACGCAGTATACAAGAAAGTATCGATGAGGATAGCTATATCAGCTTCGGTCTCGTGCAACAAGCCAATCTCGAGTTTACCGTTTGTGAAGACGGTAAGGTTTGCGATATTGAAGTGCTGAATGGAGATAAAATCAGCCCGGAATTCAAAGACGAGGTGATGCGTGTGATGAAACGCTCACCACGCTGGAAGCCCGCTTTACGCGATGGACAGCCGGTGAAAACCCGTTTCCGGCAACCGGTTGTCGTGAACCTGAAAGATCGTTAAGTCTTTGCTGCTGCCAGCGGCTTCATTTCTTCTTTTAGGAATCTACCTGTTTCGCTTTTCTTTACCTTGATCAGATCTTCAGGTACGCCGGCAAACATCATTTTTCCGCCTGCGGCACCCCCTTCAGGCCCCATGTCAATGACCCAATCTGCCGTTTTAATTACATCTAGATTATGCTCGATGATGAGCACGCTGTTTCCACGATCTACCAGACGATTGATCACGCCCATCAACACATTCACATCCTCGAAATGCAAGCCCGTAGTCGGTTCATCCAAAATGTAGAATGTACTTCCTGTGTCTTTCTTCGAAAGCTCAGTCGCTAGTTTTACGCGCTGTGCTTCACCTCCAGATAGCGTGGTAGACGATTGTCCTAAAGTGATATAGCCTAAGCCTACATCTTGCAAGGTTTTGATCTTGCGAAAGATCGAAGGAATATTTTCAAAAAACTCCACCGCCTCATCAATACTCATGTTCAATACATCGGAAATAGACTTTCCGCGGTAGCGTACTTCTAGTGTTTCTCGGTTATAGCGTTTGCCGTGACAGGTTTCGCAAGGAACCTGCACATCGGGCAAGAAGTTCATCTCGATGATTTTCAGTCCGGCACCTTGACAGGTTTCGCAACGCCCGCCTTTTACGTTAAATGAAAAACGCCCTGGTTTGTAGCCGCGTATTTTAGCTTCTGGCAACTGTACAAACAGCGTGCGAATATCAGAAAAAACACCGGTATACGTAGATGGATTCGATCGCGGTGTTCGTCCGATCGGACTTTGATCGATCTCAATGACTTTATCAATATGTTCTAATCCTTCGATGGATTTGTAAGGAAGCGGAGTGGCTTTGGCGCGAAAGAAATGATGGTTGAGGATCGGGTACAAGGTGCCCGTAATCAGGCTGGATTTTCCAGAACCAGATACCCCCGTCACGGCAATCAATTTTCCTAATGGAAATACAGCATCTACTTTCTTTAGGTTGTGGCCTGTTGCACCAGAAAGGATTAACTCCTTGCCATTGCCCGTACGACGTGTTGCAGGAATTGCCACTTCTTTTCTACCATTCAGGTAGGCTGCCGTCAGCGTATCTGCTTTTAGAATATCTTCGGGGGTACCTTCTGCCACCACTTTCCCGCCGTGCAAGCCAGCGAATGGACCCATGTCGATGACATAATCGGCATGCAAGATCATGTCTTTATCGTGCTCTACGACCAATACGGAATTTCCGATGTCGCGTAGGTTTTTCAGTGCGTGGATGAGGCGTTCGTTGTCACGTTGGTGTAAACCAATACTCGGCTCATCCAGAATATACAAGACATTCACCAACTGTGATCCAATCTGTGTGGCTAGTCGGATACGTTGCGCTTCTCCGCCGGAAAGTGTTTTTGAACTACGATTCAGCGTCAGGTAGGTAAGCCCTACATCCAGCAGAAAGCCCAAGCGGGTACGAATTTCTTTTAGAATTTCTGTTGCAATGGTGCGCTGGCGTTCATTGAGCCGATCTTCCAAGCCCTCAAACCAGGCATAAAGATTGGAAATGTCGGTCGAAGCCAATTCGTAAATATTCTTCCCATCCATCTTGAAGTGAAGGGATTCCTGCTTCAGGCGAGCGCCTTTGCAGCTAGGACAAGTAACTTTCGTTCGAAAGTCTTCTACCGGTCTACTATCTTCTTGTTGCTTTGGTGCGTGCTCCTCCAGCATGGTAAAAATACCTTGGAAATTCACTTTATATTCTCTGGCACCATAGCTACCATAAGAGATCGTAAGCGGAATCGGTTCTTCGTCGCCATAAAGCAGCATATCAATTTGTTCTTCCGTCAATTTGCTGACCGGAGCGGTCAATGAAAAGCCAAATTTTTCAGCAATAGCCTTGATGATGGCAGAAGTCCAGGATTCGCGCAGGGGCCCGATCGGTACAATCGCACCTTTCTGAATACTGATAGAGCGGTCGGGGATAACCATCTGCTTATCAATTTCAAATATATAGCCCAGCCCATCACATTTTGGACAAGCGCCATAAGGCGAGTTGAAGGAAAAGGTGTTGGGTTGCGGTTCGTCGTAGGAGATGCCGGATTCTGCATCCATGAGGTACCGGCTGTAGAAACTCTCCTTATCTTCTTTATTAACAATCTTAATGATGCCTTTTGCGGTCTTTAGGGCTTGCAATACTGATGTATATAAGCGCTTACGATCTTCTTCGTTGACATACAATCGGTCGATGACAATCTCGATATCGTGAATCTTGTATCGGTCTACCTGCATTTTGGCGACCACATCCAGGATTTCTCCATCCACGCGCACCTTGGTGTAACCCTGTTTGCGGATTTGCTCAAATAATTCCCTGTAATGGCCTTTTCGTCCCTTGATGACAGGCGCTAGAATATAAATGGGATCACCTGCGTATTCTTGCATAATACGATCGATGATCTGATCGTCAGACATGCGCTCCATCTTGCGACCATTGACATAAGAATAAGCTTCTCCAGCACGAGCGTAAAGCAAACGTAAGAAATCGTAGATTTCGGTGATGGTACCGACCGTAGACCTTGGATTTTTCGATGTCGTTTTTTGTTCGATAGAAATAACTGGACTCAATCCCGAAATCTTGTCTACATCTGGTCGTTCCATCCCGCCCAGAAACTGACGGCTATATGCCGAAAAAGTTTCCATGTAGCGTCGTTGCCCTTCGGCATAAATGGTGTCGAAAGCAAGCGAAGACTTTCCGCTACCGCTAAGGCCAGTAATCACCACCAGCTCATTACGCGGAAAGGATACATCAATGTTTTTAAGATTGTGTACCCTTGCTCCAAAAACCTCTACCTCACGTTGTTCACCCAGATCTATCGTCTTGCTTTTTGCCATTTGAATGCTTTATTATGCAGGGGGCAAAGTTACGCATTTTAACGACGACTTTTGTGCTTCGCATTACGCATACTTATTTAATCCGTTGTGCGTAAATAGATTTTTCCATGGGTGGTACGTAGACTTATATTTTCTCCTCCTCCATTGATAGTGCTTTGGATGCGATTACCACCGATGTCGAAGGTAAACGCATTGATTTCCTTGTTGATTGTGGTATTTATAAGTTGATTAGTTGCGCCGTTCGTTTTCTCTTTTATTTCTGCGGCTTTCGCTAAGGCTTTGGCTCTAACTTCAACCCTAAGGGAGTCGCCACGCACACCGGAGGATGATGCTAAGGCATCTGCAACAGATTTTTGAATCTCGTCGGTATCTACGTAGGTGGCCACCGCGGTAAAGGTGCTTTTGGATGGTTTCGGTGCCTGAATATTCATTTCCAGTTCATCGGCCGCTAGTATGTCTCCATACGTCGTGCGAAGATCAACGTTGGCGGCTATCGATTTCGGGATCGCCAAATCCACAAATCCTTGTACAGTAACCAGTGAAACAGGACCCTTAACCGGCTTTTTCATAATGGCCTCGATATTTCCATGTACTGTTTTTATCGTCATCGGTCCATTTACGTTATCTAACTTAATGTCGCCGATGATATTAGATATTTCTATCTCACCCGATAGATCTGTGAGAAACATGTTGTTATCGCTCATCCAACGACTCTGCGTGCCGTTGACGATCAATCCAACATTTTTTGGTAATTGAATATGTAGACGTTCCAATTTTTGCGCGTTGACAACACGTAATATGCTTTTGCCGTCGCTTTCGCTGAGGTTGAAGCCAATGCCGGTGTTATCTTGCAAACCAGCACTGTTTACCGATTGCAATCCGGCAGCGCGAGCATCTTCTTTATCCGACTCGATTTGCGTCTTGATAACCACTTCGTTTCCGTCGTAACCTTCCACCGTGATGACGTTGACATCTATTTCCAGTTTGCCGCTGGCTTTCTTAAACCGGAACTCTTTTAAGTCCTTTTTCGACGATTTTTCTTGATTTTGAACTACTTTTACAGTTTCAATATTGTTTTGCGCCCATACCCAATTTGCGGTCAAAGCTAGCGCGAATGCGCAGATTATTTGTGTTGTTGTTTTCATATCTTGTGGTGTTACCAATTTTTCATTAATACAGCGTATGCCTGTTCTTTCACCAGATCAATCGCTAATGGATCCTGTGCTATCGTCTCCAGTCTACGCGTGGTTTCATCGTTAAGCTGTAAACTGTCTGTTTTTACCATGGCTTGCATCAACTCCATTTGCATGGCCGGATCGTTTTGCTGTAAGAAGATGTCTTGTATCTCTTGCTCTTTCTGATCCAGCGATGCATACTCCGTAAATAGATCGTAAGCGGCCAGTCGGATATTCTCATTGGAGTCGTTATTCATGAGATGCTGGATTTTAACCATAGCTGCATCCGGAATTTGATCTAAGCTTGCTAGTTGTAATACGCCATCCATCCGGTTCATCGCAGAACTTTCGTCGTCGAGCAAAGCCAGCGATTTCTCAAAAGGATCCATCGTTTCGGCATCTTTTCGGTTAAAATCGTTCTCTTTATTTCCTTTATCGGCTACAAGTGAGGCTGTTTTTTTGTTGCCTTCTCCTGTACCAGCATTAACGCTGAGATCATGATGCAAGATCATTCTAGGCCGATCCACTTTAACAGGTTCTGACACCTTAGCGGCAGGTTCGGTCACCTGTGCCACACGAACAGCTTCTTTATCCAACGGATCGTCGATATTAAGCTGCCTCCATACCAATCCACCTACCGTCAAAAACGCTACGATAGATGCTGCTGCGGCATACCAAATACGTTTTGAGCGCATTTGTTTTACAGCTACTATTGGTTCGGTCTTCGGTAATTCTTGTTTAATCCGATCCCATACGAGCGGAGAAGGTTGTTTGTTGTCAAAAGCCCCTCTATTCTCGCTCACAAATTTCTTCAGTTTATCTTCCATAACACCCTTTCTCCTTTATCATTTGTGCTATTTTACTTTTCGCCCGGTGGTACTGACTGCGTACTGCCGTGTGCGATAGTCCTACTATTTCTCCAATTTCCTCCTGAGACATGTCCTCGAAGAGAAAAAGGTTCACGATGGTTCTTGCCGTATCAGGCAGCTGTTCTATTGCTTTTTCTATATCTTCTACACGACTTTGCTGCCAAGCATTGTCTTCCTCTATCTGAGGAATTTCTCCTCCTTTGATGCTATCAATATCTGTAAAGTACACACGGCGTTTTCGCAGATGTGATATACTTTTGTTGATCGCAATTCGCTTTGTCCAGGCCTCAAAACTATCCAATTCGACCAATCGGTTGACATTGGAGAATACATTGACAAATACCTCTTGCAACAGATCTTCTGCTTCTGCCATATTATTCACGAGTCGATAGATCGAGTTATAGATCGATGTAGCATACCGTTCATACAGCCATGTATATCCGCTGTCTTTACCAGCCAGACATAAGTCTATTAACTCTTTATCAGTCCAACCAGCTTTCACGCTATCGATTTACAAGTGTTGTCTTTCATGTTCGTTACTATCTTATAGTCGCCGCTGATCTCATAATGTTGCAAATTATTATAAAAAACTTGTTTAGATTAAAAAAGCCACCCATTGGGCGGCTTTTTTAATCTAAAATGCAGAAAGGATGATTGCTTTGTAGGGTATACGATCTACTGCACGCTTGCTTTAGTAAAGCCGGCAACATGACCGTCGGACACATGGATAATCTGTGTTGCTTGCGTACCATTTAACTCGTAGTAACCCGTTACGCCTGTTTTGGAAGGTGCGTTCACACGTAGAATTACCTTGCCATCCAATTCAAATGCGGCATAAGCACCCCCAGAGTTAGTGGATAATTCTGTGCCTTCGACAGCGGTGATTGCTTTGGAATTAATGTCTACTACATGGTATTTCCAGATTTCTCCGGTGTTGATGTTATTCGGTGTTAGCGATAATGGCACTGAATTAGCAAAAACAATCAGTTTGCCATTTTTTGCTAACAAACTGGTGAATTTACCTTGGTCTGCCGGATAAAGGTCAGCGTATTTCAACTCCCAATTGGAGTCGATGACTGATTCTGCCGCTTTAATACGCGCTATTTTCGAGCGACCACCTAATGCGCCGGGACCACCTTGGCATAGGATGTATAAATCACCGTTGGTGTCGAAAGAATACATTTCGTTGTCATTGATGAAGGCAATGGATTGCGTATTCGGGATGGTGATGGTTTTCTCATATTTCTGCGTTGCCAAATCAATTACTGCGATAGAAATATCATTAAATACATCATTGAACATGCCTCGCGCCATACCTGCACCGCTGCTATACACCACGTCGGCATATAATTTGCCTCCTTTGATGGCTAAAAAGTGTTGTCCGATTCCTTGAAAGGTGATGCGACTATCTTCTCTTCGCAATCTGGCTTCAAAATCTTCCTCGATTTTGCCTGTTCGTTGTACAGATGCTGGGTTGAATGTCTGAATTGCCCAGGGCTCGTTGCCATCCCAATAATAGCCTTTATTGTCGTTTTCGATCACAAAATTTCCAGAACCGTTGATGGTGTTGCCGGTGAGGATCGATGCGCCATAGGAGATTACGCCTTGTGAGGTAATATTCAATTTATGAATACCGCGTTCGAAACTAGCATTAAACATTTTATACACTTGGCCATTGTACGTGCGCCATCCTTCATTGGCTTGCCCTTGGCGCGCGGTAGGCTGCGTGCTGTTGACAATGGTTCCCGAAGGGAAATCGAAATAGCTACTCATAAAGCCTGGTTTTAACTGTGTAACCTCACTCATGGTCTGGATAAGGTATACGCTTTCCCCTTCGTTACTAGGATTGGGTGCATCGTCCGAACAAGCAGAAAATCCAAATAAGGAGAGTGCAAGTGCCTGAAATATAAATCTAGTTTTCATATGCATTGAATAGTTGATAGGTGAATTTCAAGTGAAAGCTACGTCCGGCACGCTGTACCCGGAAATAGTCGTAAAGTCGCGCATCAAGCATGTTTTTGACCTCCATACTGATGCGGTATTTATCTTGTTTTAGGCGGTAGCTCAGGCCACCGCTCAATAGATTTTGATTCGGAATAATGAGATCTGATGCGACGCTTGCAGTACCGGATAAGCCTAAGAAGCCTCCAGGTTCGGCTTGGCGAGGAATGGTTTCCAGATAAAACTCCCGGACAAAATTGTAATTCAAATAGAGATCTAGTCTGTTATCCGCCTTGCCTACGCCGTTAATATGTGCATTCAACCCGAGGTTGGCAAAGAAATATGGCGTGTTTTGCAGGCGTGTGCCGTTGCGCCATTGGTCGCTAGGTAAATCAAAACCCATCAGCCGAAGGCTTTGCCAAGTAGCATTTCCTCTAACATCCAGAAAGGAATTTATCGGGTGTGCTAAGTCCAATTCTACACCGTAACCTTCTACATTGTTGATGTTTTTAAACTGAGCGTAGGGTGCTAATACCGGCACCAACAGAATTAATCCGCGGGTACGTCGATAAAAAGTGTTGACCTCATAATGGAGGTTACGGAATCTATTGCGGGTACCCAGATTAAAGTTTAGGCTGCGTTCTGGATTGAGGTCGAAGTTCGGAACTGTCCAAACAGCATCGCCAAACACCTCGTCAATCTCCGGAATACGATAGGCATACTCCGTCGAGAAACGTATATTTCTATCGGTATCCCATGCATATTTTAACGATCCACCTGCGCCGAAGTAACTGTTAGAAACGGCAATTTCTTCATTCTCCGAAATCGGACGATTTGCCCAAGCTTCTGTGCCCAGGGAGTGATAACGGTACCATTTACCCATGATGGAATACGACCAACGATCGCCAGCCTTTCCAGACCAGTCTAATCCCAGAACTTGCTTGCCAAAGCGGGTGCGTGCCGAAAGCACATCGATGTCTGAGTCGGCAAAGCGAGGGCCTAATGGATCTTCGCCTGTACGTTTGCTGCCAGTTACCGTATAATTTGCGGACACAGTGTTGTTGGCATTCCACCGCCAACTCAACGTCGTACGTGAGGTGATCTGCTGTATGCGAATGTCGGACAAAGACGGACGGCCGCTCTCTCCTATACTGCCGGGTGTAGGGGTGAAGTTGCCAAACCAATCGTAGCGCCCTTGCAGGGTGTCAATAGTATTAAATTGTAAGGTGTTGGCAACCGCAAATTGTTCAACAGTTAACCGATCATCAAAGAAACTGCCCGTATAACGGAGTGTTGGAACGATCGAAGATTGCTTAGCCAAGACAGCGCCGTAGGGCGAAGTCATCAACACAGGATGTTGTTGTTGTCTTTCCACATCAAAATAGGCTAAGCTGAATCGTAAATCTTTGGCCCAAGGCTTATCCTTTACACCTACGAAAGCTTCTCCATATACGCCTCGATAGGCATTGTGAAATAGCTCCACCGATTGCTCCCTAGGATTGCCGGTGTTGGGATCAGGCACCATCACAGAGGCATGGTAATTATTGTCGGAATAATTATAAAAAGCCTCTAAACCGGTGTAAAAACCATTCTTTTTTCGGGTAGACGCATTGACGGCAAAGCGATGTGTATTAAATGACGCTATTTCATAACTCGCATCGACTTGATCGCCTACTGGCAAACCTTTGGTCACCAGATTAACGGCGCCACCCAAAGCATCTGCACCAAGAGAAATCGGCAACACGCCTTTATATACTTCCACGCGTTCCAGCGAATTCACCGGGATATTATGAATGCCATATCCGCCTGCCAGATAATTTAGGGGCACGCCATCTTTGAAATAGCGAACCGCTCGGCCTTGAAAACCATTTACGGATACATCAACGGCATTACCTAGTCCGCCGCTCTGGCGTATACGTACGCCCGGCGAACGATTAATAAGCTCGGCCAACGTAACTGGTTGCTCTGCAATGGCACGCGTATCAACGACCACCGCTCGAATCGCCTGGCGACGCGCGCGCTCGGTATCCGATTGCCCGACTACCTGTACTTCTGCGATCTGGGTATTGTCTTGAGAAAGGATGATATCTAAAACGAGCGAGACATTTACCTCTTTATGTACCGTGTCCTGATAGGTTTGGTAGCCAATGCCAGACAGACGAAGCGCTTTTGCACCGGATGTAATGTGTTGAAATCGGAAACGGCCTAAGGAATCTGTACTTATTCGCTGCTGTTCTAACGTAACAGAAATACCCGATAAAGCGATACCTTCTCCATTCCTTACCAGACCATATACATCCGAATTCTGCTGCGCATAAGAAGAGGAAATACAGCAAAATAGGATAGATAGGAAGAAGGTAAATTTTGTGCTCATGTAGCGGCAGAAATAATATTTGTCGCTAAATTAGATTAAATCTTAATAAAATCAAAGGTTTTAGCCTGTTGTAAACACTATATCCTGGTGATAATTGGTATTTGTTTAGAATTTGTCTAAATTAGCGGCGGTTTCAAAGGAGACGCTACTAATAATACTATGAAAACGAGGTCTTGGCTAGTATGCTTAACAATAATCTTAATGGCAAAATGGGCGATGGCGCAAGAGGTTTATGATGTATGCATAACGATACATAATCGTGATCAATCGGCGCATATTGGCGAAGATTTCTTTATCACTGGTTCCTTTAATAGCTGGAAACCAGCGGACATCTTAATCGGTGCTATTCCCAAATACGGCGACTCCATTGAGATTACCATTCCTTCGGTTCCCAAAGGACTTTTGGAATATAAATTTACACGGGGCAATTGGGAAACATTGGCTTCGACCGCAAAAGGTAATCTGGAAGGACCAATTAAAGTGATTGTGCAAGGCGACACAGCGGTAAATGCACAAATCGATGGTTGGCGAGACGATTTTCCGATCTCTACGGCTAGCCCACAAGTTTGTGTTTTGGATAGCGCATTTTACTTTCCAACATTAGATGTACACCGTCGGGTGTGGATTTATTTGCCCGAAGGATATAATGACTCACTACAAAGCTATCCCGTTATTTATATGCACGATGGGCAAGACCTTTTTGATGAAGCCACATCGAAAGGGCGGATAGGTCCGTTGGAGTGGCGTGTGGATGAAGCGATTGATGAGGCCGAGCACAAGGCCATTGTGGTGGCTGTTGCGCATGCCGAAGATATCCAGCAACGGCAAAATGAATATTTCGTTCGCCCAACAACTTCATTCCCGAAACCATTGGGCGAGGCCTACTTGTCTGATATGGTAAAAGTACTAAAGCCATTTGTCGATCAGCACTATCGTACAAAGGCAGATCGTGAACACACCGCTATGGCCGGAAGTTCCGTTGGTGGCCTGCTTACCTTTTATGCAGGTCTACTGCACCCGGAGGTGTTTGGTGTGGTAAGCGTGATGTCTCCATCCATTTGGCTGGATGAAGGAAATGTTGATCAGGCAATAAAGCAAATTCCTGTACGAAAAGATGCTGCAAAACCGGACTTCTACATCTACGGTGGGGGAAATGAGAATCGGATTAAGCCAGATGGCAGTCGGGTACGCATGCATGACGATATCGAAAGAATAACCAAGATGATGTATGACAGTGGCCGGAATAAAGTACAGGTGGTGATCGAACCTGATGGAAGACACGGCGCCTGGTACTGGCAGAAAGCCTTTCCGCACTTTTATAGCTGGTGGATGTCCCGAATATCGGACAAAGAAGCTGCATCTTAATAAAGCATTTTATCAATTTTTCGAAACATGAATATACATATCAACAAGCAGCAAAAAAATGCTGCACGCCTAGTGATCGCGCTAGGGTTATTCGGTGCTGCGCAAGGTGTATTGGCACAACAGGTAGATAAGTCTGCTCCAGCCGGGACGGGTATTTACGAAGCAGTCATCAACCAAGCTGATGGACATATTTACGTATCCAGCGCTGGCTCAAGATCGAATCCCGGTGGCGCCCTTTACAAAATCGATCCAGAATCGCTAGCTATCGTGGATAGCATTTCCATGAAAGATAATCCGCCGTTTGGTTTGGGCATCAACAACAAAACTCAAGTCGTATACACCACGAATACGAGAACAAATTCGGTAAGCGCGGTCGATTTGAAATCTAAAAAAGTATTGGCGACCTTCAATGCCGGAGGCGATAAATCGCACACCCGTGAGGTACTGGTCGACGAAGATAACAATAGGATTTACGTCACTAACGTAGGAGATCCAAGTGATATCTGGGTAATAGATGGAAAGACCAATCAAGTGGTACGCACCATTGCTAATACAGGGAAAACTACGACGGCCTTAGCTTTTAATAAGAAAAAGGACAAGCTTTTTGCGACCAATATGGGTACCAATGAAGTAGCGGTAATCGATATTAAAAGTGGAAAGGTAGAGAAAAGCTATCCTTCTGGCGGCGAATCACCGGTCAACCTAGTTGCTGCTGACGATCGCCTGTTTATCGCCAATCAAAAATCAGGTACTGTTACCGTGTTAGATGCTAAAACTGGAAATCTCTTGAAAAGCATTCCTACCGGAGCAGGTGCTATTGGTATTACCTACGATAAGAAAACCAATCGTGTGTATTCTGCCAACAGACAGACAGGTACTACTACGGTGATCGATGGGAAATCTTATGAAGTATTGGCAGATCTACCAACAGGGTCACATCCCAATCACGTGCGTGTAAATCCTAAAACCGGTGTGGCATTTGTCGTCAACAAAACGAAAGGTGCTCGTCCGGTCGAAGGCCAGCCAACACCTCCGGCAGATACCAATGGCGATACGCTGACGAAAATTAAATAAAAAACACTATTTGTACCATAGCATCACGTAGCACGCAGTATTGGATACAACAAGAAAACTCCCTATTCCTATCGTGTATGCAGGCGCCATCATAGCCCTGCTCGCACTGGTTTGGATCTCCCTATTTACGGGTGTAAAAGACATCGCCATGCGCGATGTCTTTGCCATGACACCGGATCAGCTCCTGGTATTTACTATCGCGCGCATACCTAGAGCAATTGCTTTAGTACTCACGGGGGCAGGTTTGAGTGTGGCCGGCTTTATTATGCAGCAGCTCTCTCAAAACAAGTTTGTTTCACCGACTACCGCAGGATCTTTGGAAGCAGCGAAGATGGGGATTCTGTTCAGTATTTTGCTGATTCCACAGGCTTCTATGGGCGCGAAGACGATAGCAGCGTTGGTTTTTACCTTGGCCGCCAGCCTCTTGTTTATGGTGATGGTGCGTCGGGTGCGTTTTCGCAGCTCGGTTTTTATCCCGCTCGTGGGAATCATGTTTGGCAACATTTTGGCCGCGATATCGACTTTCTTTGCCTTTAAGCATGGCATTGTACAAAATGTGCAGGAATGGATGATTGGGGATTTTTCTTCCGTGTTGCAGGGACAGTATGAATCTATTTATTTGATCTTGCCGGCAGTGGTGTTGGCATATACCTATGCCGACCGCTTCACCATCGTGGGGATGGGAGCAAGTTTTGCCAAGAATTTAGGGATTTCCTACGGCGCGGTAGTTAATTTAGGCTTATTCGCTGTATCGCTCACAGTGAGCGTAAGTGTGGTCACTGCTGGAGCAATTCCATTTCTAGGTCTTATCGTTCCAAATATGGTTAGCATGATCATGGGCGACAACCTGCGTCGTACGCTGCCCATGACCGCCCTCGCAGGTGCGGTTTTTCTGCTATTCTGCGATATTTTGGGGCGTACTATTATCTACCCGTATGAAATACCGATTGGCTTAATGGTAGGCGTGATCGGCGGAGTCATCTTTTTATTTTTAATTCTAAGAAGAAATCGATGAAACAGCGCAACAAAATAATCACCATAGTATTGCTGTTAGGGGCTATAATGGCGCTCTTCATGCTCTACAACACGGGGCCGAATCTAGATTACGTCATCCCTCGTCGCGCGATACGCCTGGCTACCATCTTACTAGTAGGAGTCAGTGTGGCCTATTCTTCTTTAATCTTTCAGACGATTACGAATAATAAGATTCTCACCCCAGCGATTATGGGCTACGAATCGGTATTCATCTTATTCCAAACGGTTATTGTCTTTATATATGGCGATAAGACTTTTCAGGTGATTACGCATCAGGATAATTTTTTCTATGCCGTGTTGCTGATGATGGCTTTTTCATTTCTGATGTACGTATTGATCTTTGGGAAAGGCAAGCAAAATATCTATCATTTGTTGTTGTTGGGTCTTGTGCTAGGTGCCTTGTTTCAGACATTCGGACAATTTTTGCAGATCGTAATAGATCCCAATGAGTTCTCGGTGATCCAGGGATTTATGTTTGTCTCTTTTAATAAGATCAACACCGACCTGCTACTCATCGCTGGCGCAACATTACTTGGAGCACTGCTCTTTGGCCAGCGCTACCTGAAATATTTGGATGTGCTGGCGCTAGGGCGTGAGCACGCGGTGAATCTCGGCCTGAACTATCATAAATTGGTAAAGATTTATATGTTGCTGATCTCCCTTTTGGTATCAGTATCTACCGCGCTGGTCGGCCCGGTTACCTTTCTGGGGATTTTAGTGACTAATCTCACCTACGAATTATTCCAAACCAGAAGACACCGCTATATGGTGTGGCTTTGTAGTGGCATAGCTTGTGTAGCATTACTACTGGGGCAGTTTCTGGTAGAGCACATCTTCAACTTCTCTACGACGGTCAGTATTGTGGTCAATTTTGTAGGGGGACTCTATTTTATGTATTTGATGCTTAAGACAAGGAAAGCACTATGATCCGTTTCGAACAAATCACAAAAGCATATGGTAACCGCCTGGTGCTGGATACGATTTCCTGTAGCTTGCCTAAAGGAAAGATTACCTCGTTAATCGGTCCTAATGGAGCCGGTAAAAGTACCTTGCTTTCTATTATTAGCCGTCTGCTGGATGCCGATCAGGGTACGGTGTATCTCGACGAAAAACCTATCAACACCTATAAAAGCGAAGATTTAGCAAAGCATTTGTCCATCCTACGGCAGTCAAACCACATTGACCTCCGGCTTACCGTAAGAGATTTGGTGGCTTTCGGCCGATTTCCCTATTCCAAAGGGCGTTTAACGGAGGAAGATCAGGCTCAGATTGATAAAGCGATTCACTTTGCGCAACTGGAAGATATGGTCGATAGTTATATCGACGAACTGAGTGGCGGGCAGCGACAGCGCGCTTTTATCGCCATGATTATCGCCCAGGATACTGACTACATCTTGCTGGATGAACCGCTCAACAACTTGGATATGAAACATGCTGTACTCATTATGAAAACCTTGCGACGATTGGTGGATGAATTAGGGAAAACGGTCGTGATTGTGACCCATGAAATTAATTTTGCATCGCAATATTCCGATTATATCATCGCCATGAAAGACGGAAAAATCGCATACCACGATGAGACACATCAGGTCGTGCAAGCCGAAACATTAAAGGAAGTCTTCGACATAGATTTCGATATTATTACTAAAAACGGAAAGAACATTTGTAATTATTTCAACCTATAAACATGAAAAATTTTTTAAAATTGACCACCATAGCTTGTTTCGTATTGACGATCGTGAGCTGCAATAATACGGGTTCATCAGGCGAAAATACGTCTTCAGATTCTACCGTAATCAGCCATAAACTAGGCAATACCACGATCTACGGACAACCAACAAAGATTGTTGTATTTGATTTCGGGTCCCTAGAAACGTTGAATGAGCTGGGCGTAAAGCCTGTCGCTATCCCCAAAAACTACACGCCAGATCATTTGGCGGCACTAAAGGAGGATGCGCAAATTGAGGACGCCGGCGGCTTGATGGAGCCTAATTTTGAAAAGATCAACAGCCTAGCGCCTGATCTGATCATCATTTCTCCAAGACAGGAGCGTTTTTATGACGAATTTATCAAGATCGCGCCGACCGTGTTTGTCGATATTGATAACAATAACTATATGAAATCTTTCGAGGACAATTCGGTGCTATTGGGTAAGCTGATAGGAAAAGAAGAAGCCGTGAAAGAAAAGGTTGCCGCTACGAAAGAGAAATTGAAACAGGCACAGGAACAGCTGAAAGATAATGCCCAAAATGCTTTGATCGCTATGCACAACAATGGTCGGTTCAGCGTATATGGTGCCGGTTCACGATTTGGTTTTATCCACGCGGAGTTAGGCGTAAAGCCAGCAGTAAATCAATTGGAAGAAGCCACACATGGGCAGAAGGTATCGAATGAATTTATCGTAGAAACCGATCCCGATTACCTATTTATTGTAGACCGCAACGAGGCTGTAAAAGGAAAAGGAGCAGATAAAAGTGAGATTGAAAACAAGTTAATTCAGCAAACGAAGGCCTATAAAAAGGGTCATATCATTTATTTGAATCCACAAGTTTGGTATTTGTCAGGCGGTGGGATTACTTCCACTAATATGATGATTGATGAAGCGCTGAACGTACTGAAAAAAGGATAAATATGGAGCGACCAGTAATTGCTAAACACGTATTTCGGGTTTGGGCAAAAGAATATGTGACACCGCACTACATTCGAGTTACGTTGGAAGGCGAAGGAGCGCAAGCATTTGCGCCTTGTAGTTTAGGTGCAAACAATAAAATAATGATCCCGCCATCCGGTCAAAAGGCTGTGAAATTAGCCGTGTGGGATGATGCCAATAGCGAGTGGATTCTGCCCGCGGAACATGAAAGACCAATCATTCGGACGTATACGCATCGCGCGATCGATACCGAAAACAATCGGATTATATTGGAGTTTGTGGATCATGGTGATGCTGGGCCTGCTTCCTCCTGGGCGCGACGTGCAGAAAAAGGTGATGAGCTGGGTGTAGCGATGAAGATCAAAGAAACCCAACTGTATCCAACAGCCGATTGGTATCTTTTAGTCGGCGATGCCACTGCCATTCCGGTGCTCCATGTCATTTTGGAAAGTTTACCTCCAGAAGCGAAAGGACACTGCATTGTAGAGGTACACAGTGCGGATGATGTGCAAGCCGATTTTAGTCATCCGGGGTTTAGTATCGACTGGGTATTCAATGCGCATCCAGAAAAAGGAAGCACACTGTATCAAAAGGTACTGGAAGCCGACATACCCGAAGGAAAAGAAAGTTTTGGATATGTAGCTTGCGAATACCAAAGTGTGAAGCAAATTCGCGCGCATTTTAAGCATACGTTGGGCTGGGACAATAAGTCGTTTTACGCATTTTCGTATTGGAAAGCGGGTACGGCCGAAGACAAGTCTGCTCAGGATCGTCGGGAGGAAAATACATAAGATAGCAAGAAGTAACATGGCAACAGAAGAAGAATTACAGGGCATTGCAGCACAATTGCGATGCCCAGATGGTCGGCATGGTGTGCAGATTGGCGACAACATGAACGAGACCAATAGGAATATGACCCTGCAAACGCTAGAAGCGTTACATCTGGCAGATGGTGATCAGGTGCTGGAGTTGGGGTATGGTAATGGTGGTCATCTCGAGAATCTTCTTCAGGCTGCCTCTGGCTTAAGCTACGTAGGCGTAGATATCTCCCAAACGATGCAAGCCGAAGCCAAAAGAATCAATGCCGAACTGATCAAGCAACATCCCGTTTGTTTCGACTGTTATGATGGGCAGGCACTTCCTTATGCAGATCAATCGTTTCATAAGATTTTCACGGTGAATACGCTTTATTTCTGGGCCGATCCAACGGCAATGCTCTTGGAATTGGCTCGTGTGGCACAACAGGAAGCCGTATTGGCCATTACCTTTGCCAGCAAGACTTTTATGAAGACCTTGCCTTTCACCCAGTATGGTTTTACATTGTACGAACCGTCGGATCTGGAAGCGGTGCTGAGCCATACGCCTTGGCGCTTGGTAGAAATGCAAACGCGAGCAGAGCAGGTACGCAGCAAGGTAGGGGATCTGGTAGATCGGGTGTATTATATTGCCCTGCTACAACATCGGTAAACGAAACAGCGCATCTGCGACTTTATGGGTCGCAGATTTTATTAATATCCTCTTTTTTCTAGCATCAATTTTTTAGGCGTATACCCAAAATATCGCTTGAACGTGGCTGTAAAGTTGGTCGCATCTTTATACCCCAGTAAGAAAGCGGTTTCATTTACATTACATCCTTCCCGTAACAGTAATTGCTTGGCGTGTTCCATACGATGGGAGGTAATGTAATGGAATACACTCGTACCAAACAATTCTTTAAAGCCTTTTTTTAAATAATATTCATTGGTGCCTACCATCTTTGAAAGTGCTATAAGACCCATGGGATTATGGAGGTTTTTGTCGACAATATCTTTAGCATGTACGATTTTATCTCGTAGTTTTTTAGTGATAAATGAGGCATATTGATGACCAACCAATTGATTGTACTGTTGGAACTGCAACAGCAGAAGCTCAAACACTTGTGTTTCGATATGCAGTCGCCTCATTAATGGGTCTGAGCGCTGTTGAATTAAGCTGTATACGATATCCAGCATCTGCTGCGTAATGGGTAATGCTTTTGGGCAAAGACTTGATGGCAAATGCAGCTCAATCGCCTGCATAAATTGAGCAAAGATTTTTTCTTCTGGAAAATACTTCCTGATGTAGTTCGCACTTAAGTTTATCGAGAACAGTTCATGTCCAACCCCCTTTAACCAGCGATTGTAATAGGTTGTTTTCGGGAAATAGAATACATTATGTGTCTGAACATGATATTGCACAGGTCGTTCAATCCCCGACCATTGCAGTAGCGATGCAGCCGATAAAAAAAAATTCATCGTAATGGTCGGCGAATCGACGCCAATTTCAAAATCGATATCCCTATCCGAATCTATGTGTACGTAAGTGATACAAATATCGGATAATGAGGTTATCCGATTCAGATCACGTACGCCTTCTGCCATATTCACTCTTTCCAGGTCTTCCACATCTAAAAAGCTTGCGGAAATGTTTGCCGATTTATTGACGACATCTATACCTGTCGGGGACACACTTTGCACGGCTATTTCCATCTATTCCTTCTTTTTCATCTAAAATATTCCTGATTACATCGTTGCTTATGACTTGTAAGAGGATAAATTTGCGCCACAAATCTATTTAGAATAAATCTTAATAAAAAGTAGATTAGCACGAAATCGCTTAAAAAAATGTATCAACGACTTACCAGACCTCTTAAATTTATTATCTATGTACTATTTGTCTGCACGACATTTGCAGAATTATCTGCCCAAACCAACCGACATATTCACGGTGTGGTGCTGGATACTCAGGGTCAACCTATACCATCCGCAACAGTAACGATAGAGGGAAGCCGCCAGAAGCTTTACACCGATGAACGTGGCTTATTTACCAGCGGACCGTTACCGGCGGGTCGGTACAAGGTGAGCGTGTCTGCGATGGGTTTTGAGGATTATAATCAGACAATACCTATTCCTGCAAAACATGGCCGTCTAACGATGACGCTTAGCGATAAGCTTTCCGACATCGAACATGTACATGTAACAGGCAAGTCTGCTATTCAAGAAGTGCGGGAAAGTCCATTCAACGTGACTGCGTTGGATGCAAAGCGCTTTCACAACAGCTCTTTGGAATTGTCGGATCTTTTGAATCGCGCTTCTGGCGTAAAGGTTAGGCAGAGTGGAGGCTTAGGTTCCAATACGGCAATTAATCTCAATGGATTTACCGGTAGGCATATCAAAATATTTATGGATGGTATACCAATGGAAGGCATGGGAACAGCTTTTCAACTCAACAATATCCCCATCAATCTCGCAGAGCGTATCGAAATCTATAAGGGAGTAGTGCCGATAGAACTCGGAGCCGATGCCTTGGGAGGTGCCATAAATATCATTACCAATACGAGAAATAAAACCTTTCTGGATGCATCGTATTCTTATGGATCCTTTAATACGCATCGTACCAATGTGAATTTTGGATATACCAATAAACACGGATTTACCATGCAATTGAATGCATTCCAGAATTATTCGGATAATAATTACCGAGTCTACACGCGCGTGATGGATATTCAAAACAATAATTTTTCGGCAGATAGCGTATGGGTAAGACGGTTCAACGATACTTACCACAACGAAACGATTATCGGTAAAATTGGCTTTATGAATGTGTCTTGGGCCGATCAGTTTTTGTTATCTGCTACTGTAGGACAAGAATATGCAGAAATCCAAAACGCCTACCTCATGCAAATCGCCTACGGCGAAAGGCATCGAAGAGGGAATACCGTAATGCCAGCGCTTACTTATGCCAAGCGTGATTTCTTGTTGGATGACCTGGATATACGCCTTACCGCCAACTATAATAAAAACTACAATCAGAATGTGGATACCTCGCGCTACCAATACAATTGGTACGGCGAACGGCAACTATTAAATGGAGGCCGGATAGGAGAAGGAAACGCTACACTGGCAGAATTTTACAATAGAAATGCGAATTCGAGTCTTAATCTAGCCTATGACCTTTCGGACAGACATAGCGTTGCGTTAAATAATGTCGTTAGTACCTACAGCAGAAGTAATGCAGACCCGAATCGGGTGATCGACGAAACAACCAATGAAGACACACGATCTAGCAATCTGAAAAATACACTGGGCGTCTCCTATAAATATAACTGGAATAACAAACTTGTAGCTACTGCATTCGGGAAGCATTACTTGCAGCGCGTAACTGGCTCTATGAATGTGTCGGAAGTACCGGGCAGTACGGTATATGAGCGACGCACCTCGCAAGCGAACAATACCGGTTATGGAGTAGCAGCAACTTATTTTTTGAACCACTGGCAAGTGAAGGCATCCGCCGAAAGGGCATTGCGGATGCCTACCGATGTGGAGTTGTTTGGTGATGAGGTCTTGGAAACCGGCAACGCCGGATTACGTCCAGAAAAAAGTATGAATTTGAATCTTGGATTTATCTACCAACAAGACTTCAATGAAGACCACGCTGTTTATCTTGATGTAAGCGGTATGTATCGCAAGGTAGATGACTTCATACGACGCGAAATAAACGCTAGGTATGGTACGATCATGAACATGAATCATGGATTGGTACAAAATTTCGGATTGAACTTCGAAGGTCGTTACTACTACCGGCAGATACTGCACATAGGCGGTGCTTTCACTGTGCAAGATATTCGTGACCGCGAACCATTTGTGTCGGCTTCCTCCACGCAGCCAAATCCACATCGAGGCGATCGCGTGCCGAACCAGCCTTACCTTTTTGGAAATGGAGAGATAGAATACTTCATACACAATCCATTCAAAAAGCGGGATGTGCTAACATTAGGCTATATCCTCAATTATGTACACCCCTTCTATTTACGCTGGGAAAGTTTGGGAGCATCCGGTGAAAAAGATGTCGTTGCCAAACAGCTGTCTCACGACTTTACCGCTACCTATTCTATGCAGGGAGGAAAGTATAATATCGCCTTTGAAGCGAGAAACATCACCGATCAGCGGCTGTATGACAACTTTAGTATGCAGAAACCGGGACGCCAATTCCATGTGAAAGTCCGATACTTCTTTGCACAAAATAATTAATCCATTAACATATAATATCGATAGAAATGAACCTTAAATTTACAAAATCAAGTATGCTGGCCTGGACGGCCATCGGTATTCTTGCCGCATCATGTTCTGATAATAACAATCTTTCAGACAGAGATTCCAACGACGTCGAGTTTTTCGTAGCCGCCAATAGTGGAAATGGTAGTTATCTTTTAGCAGTACCCGATGTAACTGCAGGAGAAGCTTCTGTGGTGGGACAAGGTTTGGAAACAGAGCCTTACACCGCTTGGGTATTTCCGAACCCAAGTACCGGAATTGGTTTACGCTACCAACAAGGAGATCCGGGATTAGGTATCGGCGTCACGCTAGGGCCAACAGGAAACATCATCCGTAAAGGATCGGATTTTCAGATTATATCTCGATTCACCACGTACGGTCCCTTCCAAAATCAAGTGTTGACGATAGTTGGATCTGTGCAATCGCAAGATAATCCCAATGCCTTATTTTCTACGTTTAACTTTATCAACCCAGAGAATAACAACTCGGTAAGAACGGTTACTAAATCCACCACCAATCTGACGGGAAATGGAGAGTACGGTACATTATCTGGCGTAGTGCCATTTGGAAGCCAAGAGTTTTTAACGGCGATAGTTCCTGCTAGATTAGCTAGAAATGCGAGTGGACAGCTAAGTACTTCAGCAACGGCCTACCCAGATTCGGTTTGGATAGCGGCATTGGATGCGGATCTAAATGTAAAGCGCATTTACCGCGATAATCGCTTGGGATATGCATCAGGTAGATTCCGCTCTCAGTATTATTCATCTATCGCCGAGGATGGTAAGGGCAATGTTTATGTATTCTCTCCGGCCAACGATGCTAATTCTACTAAGCCTGCCGGTGTGATCCGTATCCGATCAGGGCAGTCTACTTTCGATCCAGACTATTTCTATAACCTACGCGACCAAGCCGCAAATCTCATTTTCCAACGTGTTTACCATGTCCACGATGACTGGTTTGCCTTGGCTTACGTAAGACCGGGTAGTACAGCACAAACAGGCCCGGCACAACCCAATGCCTTGGCTTTGGTAAATGTCGTGACGAAGTCTTTTCAATGGGTTGGAGGATTACCTGATTTCAATGGAAATCCACGATTTGGCTTACCCATATCTGAAGGAGGGAAACTATATATCCCTGTTTCAGAAACGAATGAAAAGCCCGCTATTTATATCGTAGATGCGGCAACAGGGCAAGCAAGTAAAGGATTAGTAGTGAATGCAGATGAGATCACGGCTATTGGTAAACTGGCAAAATAAATAATACCCTACATCTATGAAAAACACGATAAATACCTTAATTCTAATTGCTGGTTTGCTGTGCTTGCTTCAACCCGGGATGGCTCAACAAAAGCCTAAAAATGTTACGATTAGCCACAGCAAGGGCAATACGGAAGTTCCGGTCGGAGCCGCTAAAGTGGTTATTTTTGACTTGGGAACGTTGGAGACGTTTCATGAGCTTGGCATACCTGTCGCTGGTGTGCCCAACAGCGTGCCGGATTACCTCTCCGAATTTAAACAGGATAAATATGCGAAAGTCGGTGGCATTAAAGGCCCGAATATCCAAGCGATCGCGGCACTTTCACCGGATTTAATCATCATTTCTGGCAGGCAGTCTGATTCTTACGACTCTTTATCAATGATTGCTCCAACACTTTTTCTTGGCGTAGATAGTAAGGATTATTGGGCTACTTTTGAAGGAAATGTACAGAAGATAGCGGCTATCTATGGCAGGGAAGATCTGGCGGAAAAAAAGCTGACGACATTACGCAATAAGCGTGATGCTGTTCGGGAGAAATCGGCTACCGATGAAAAAACAGGTATTATTGTCCTCCATGTGCGTGGTGGCCATACGGCATATGGTACGCAATCCCGGTTTGGCTTTATCCATGATGTATTGGGAATCCGACAAGCCATGCCACTGAATGACGCAACGCATACCGGCCATCGATTCAAAGAAGATGATCAGTTGATCACCAAAGCTGCTGCTGATTATTTGTTTTTAATTGACAGAGATTCTGCAGTAGGAGGTGAAAAGAAGGATAAAGACGAATTACTGAGCCAAGAGATTAAAAATAGCAAGGCTTACCAAGCGAATAAAATCATTGAACTCAGTGGAAATGTCTGGTACACCTCTGGTGGCGGACTAACATCTGTAGATAAAATGATATCGGAAGTGGGAACACAGCTTTATCAAATTAGCTTTTAAACTAGCAGGCATCTAAAGCAGAGATTAGGTTTCTATTTTTGAGGCCTGATCTTCTGTTTATTTAAAATCGGGCTATACTGTTTGCGCCATTCATTCGTTATCTTTAATACAGTAAAGGAGCCCATAAAATAGGAGGAGCTTGATGAAAATAATCGAGACAGATCTACAGCAAGAAAATGTCAGGGAATCATCCCAGGAAACGTTGACCACACAAGTGTATCAAACCCTGGTTAATGATCATTTCATCGTCAACAAGCAGCGAAAGATCGTTATCGAGGAACTGCTTTCTCATTCCGAGCGTACGACCGCAGAGCAACTATGGTTAAAAATTTCGAAAACCAAGAAGATCAGCATCTCAACGGTATACAATACCTTGAATATCTTATGCCGAAATGGTGTTGCATACAAGTTTTATGACGAGATTAATCAAGCATTTTATAGTATTGATCAGACTTTCTTTTTGTAAGTCCCAACTATTGGAAATAGATCGCCAATGCGACACATACAAATTGTACAATTAGTGCCAGGTCCAGTAAATATACCGCGTGATAATGCTCTTGCTGTGTCACAAAAATAAACCGCCGCAATAAATAAAAGATAAACAAGTTGGTCATCCACAGGCCAAATTTGATTGGCAAAGCGTAGGGAGCTACCGCAATGAGTGCGGTATGGCATACGATCAATACATAATTCAGTTGAATCGACCTCTGTTTACCGATCATAGTCGGCACAGTTTTCAAGTTGTAGTAGGAATCTTGTTTGATATCCCGAACGTCAAAAGGAAGCGTGCATACCATCAGAAATAGTACTTTTATGATGCCGAGGAAGTTTGCTGCTGTCCAATCGATAGGCATACCTTCTGCCCAGGCCTCCACAACCGGCAATCCGACGGTACTTAAAGACCATACGAGGGCAATGTGAAATAGCTTTAGTCCCGGGATCTGCCGCAATCCACCCGTATGCTTTCCGAGCCGGAGAAATGGGATATTATATAATAGGCTAAGTACACCTATAAAACCCAGGTAGAAAACAGTGTACCAATGGATGTGAAATAGGCTGTATGCGAGTAATAAGCATGCAAAAGCAGTAATGATGCCCATTGCTTGCTGATGCCCAAAGAACCATCTGGTACGTGCAAAACGAGAAGCTGCTGGATTTGCGGGTTTGGCATAAAACAGACTCATATTATACAAGGCTATGGTCGAACATCCCTCAATAATTAGTATAAGCGGGTTAATTCGGAGATCTAGAATCAAGTATGTCAAGGTGCTTTGCGTTATACTGGCTAACGCAATGAGGCCATTAGAGAATACCAGTATCCGAAATAGGTGAATAATAAGCTTCATTAATGCAGGATGTAAAAAACTTGTTTAAACATTCTTGTAAAAGTTGGGTTTTGATGATATAAAAGCTAAATTAGTTAAAGTTGCGTGTGTTTAAGCTAATCAAATAACGAATTGGCTGGAAAAAATAAATGCAACGTAGTCTATAAACCTAATACAATACTTGAGAGAGATGAGTTTCCAAATTAATACCTTTGAAGCCTATCAAACGGCTTACGAAAAAAGTGTTTCCGATCCAGAGGCATTCTGGGGAGAGGTTGCAGAACATTTCTTTTGGAAAAGAAAATGGTCTAATGTGCTCAGCTGGAACTTTAAGGAGCCAGATATCCGATGGTTCGAAGGAGCTAAATTAAATATCACCGAAAATTGCCTGGACAGGCACATCTATAATAATGGCGACAAGCCGGCTATTATTTGGGAGCCGAACGATCCACAAGAGGCACATCGTGTGCTCACCTATAAGCAGCTGTTAGCGAAAGTAGAGCAATTTGCGCACGTCCTCAAAAATAACAACATCAAAAAAGGAGACCGGGTATGTATTTACCTACCTATGGTGCCTGAGTTGGCCATAGCCACTTTAGCCTGTGCGCGTATTGGAGCGATACATTCAGTCGTGTTTGGTGGATTTTCGGCGACATCTATAGCCGATCGGATCAACGATGCAGCGTGTAAACTGGTCATTACTTCCGATGGTGGATTTAGAGGTAATAAGGTATTAGAGTTGAAAAACATTGTGGATGATGCCTTGGTGCAATGTAAATCGGTAGAACGCGTGATTGTACTCACCAGATCGCGGACTCCGGTATCCATGATTAAAGGACGCGACGTATGGTGGGAAGACGAAATCTCTAAAGTAGAGACCCAAGGAAATCTAGCCTTCCCGGCAGAGGAAATGGATTCGGAAGACCCCTTGTTTATCCTGTACACCTCCGGTTCTACCGGCACTCCAAAGGGAGTGGTACATACGACAGCGGGTTATATGGTATATACAGGGTACACGTTCTCCAACGTGTTTCAATATCAGCCGGATGAAGTTTATTTCTGTACTGCCGATATCGGCTGGATCACCGGGCACTCCTATATCGTGTACGGGCCACTATCACAAGGGGCTACTTCATTGATGTTTGAAGGAATACCGACCTATCCGGATGCCGGACGTTTTTGGGATATTGTAGAAAAGCATAAGGTAAATATCCTATACACAGCACCTACGGCCATTCGCTCATTGATGGCGCTTGGAGATGAGTATGTGGATGATAAAGATCTGAGCAGTATCCGAAAATTAGGATCTGTGGGTGAACCCATCAATGAAGAAGCCTGGAATTGGTTTAGCGAAAAAATTGGTGGAGGTAAAGCTCCAATTGCAGATACCTGGTGGCAAACCGAGAACGGGGGCATTCTGATCGCGCCGATCGCTGGGGTATCACCTACCATCCCAGGCTATGCTATGTTGCCACTCCCGGGTGTACAGCCTTGCTTGATGGATGAAAATGGGAAAGAAATTCAAGAGAACGATGTGACCGGAAATCTGTGTATTAAATTTCCATGGCCAGGCATGCTTCGTACTACATGGGGAGATCATGAGCGATGTAAAAAGACCTATTTCTCCACCTATGAAGACATGTATTTCACAGGTGATGGATGTTATCGCAATAAAGATGGGTATTACCGCATCACAGGACGTGTGGATGATGTGCTAAATGTGTCAGGCCATCGTATTGGCACGGCAGAAGTTGAAAACGCGATCAATATGCACTCCGATGTAGTGGAATCTGCCATTGTTGGGTATCCACATCCGGTAAAAGGGCAGGGGATCTATGCGTACGTGATCGCGAACCGTCGTGGTGACGAAGAGGGTACGAAAAAGAATATCTTGCAGACCGTGACACGCCTGATCGGAGCGATAGCTAAGCCAGATGTGATTCAGTTTGTCGACGATTTGCCAAAGACCCGTTCAGGCAAGATCATGCGTAGAATTTTGCGTAAGATTGCCGAGGGGGATACCTCCAGTTTTGGTGACACCTCGACCTTGCTAGACCCTTCCGTGGTAGACAAAATTGTGGAGGGAGCCGAAGCGCTGAAAAAGTAACGTCATATACATAAGAAAGCCGCTGTCTATTTAGACAGCGGCTTTCTTATGTATTAGGTAAAGTCTACAAATTTTTGGAAACTAACGCTGGATTAATCACCACAGCGGCTTCTTCCCGTTCTTTTCCACGCACATGCGTAATAGAGATAGGGCCTTTGATGTCTACCGTAAAATCACTGATCTGGTCGGAATCCAAGTGTTTTGCCTTCGCTTTGAATGCTAATTCGATAAAGCCCTGATTGTAGATTAATCCTTTATCACCAGGTTTGTTGCTTGTATCAAACTTTGGTAGATCCAGACGTTTGATTTTAACTTTAAAATCCGAGCTGGTTTCAGGCGTCAGGGCATGGCGCGTCGCGTGTGTACCAAAGTTGTACGCGGCATTTCCTACGTAAGCTTTCTTTAGATCTAGCGTGCCGTCAGCAGCAACAGGGACTTCTATATATAGCTTGATACCTTCTTTGACAGACTTTAGTTTGTAATCCTCAGATTGATCTGTTTGCACCTCATCATAACCGGTATTTTTTGCCGTAATTTGGAAACGACGTACTTTCACGGCATTTCCTTTAGGATCAGTACTTTCGTAAACTACTGGCGTAATGTCGTTGCTTTGTCCTTCGATTTCAGAACCTTCTGCGGCATAAAGTACTCGAACGAATTTAGTGCTATGCGTTTTTCCTTCCGCGGTAAAGGTGCCTACGTCTTTCGCTTTTTTATCCGCGATACCTGTTGTTTCATTTGTTGGAGACTTGTCGTGATCTTCACCATGTGCGAATGCCGTCGCTGCGGTAAGCGTAAGTCCGCAAGCCAAAAGAACAATTTGTTTGCTGAATTTCATTGTAGCTGTTTTTATAAGTTTCTTCCTACAAACATACTATTTAAAATCATTCTAAACAATAGAGATTCTAATTTTATCCCAGGTGATGTAAAATTTTATCTGCCAAAATAGCAGACAATTTATAGTAGCTTTCTACCGTCCAACCGGCCACATGTGGACTTAGCAGCACATTGTCCCTGCTAGTTAGATCGGCAAACCAAGATTGCTCGCCAAGTGCTGGAAATTTTTCTACCGGCAATACATCGAAAGCAGCTCCGCAAATTCTTCCATCATTCAATCCATTTAATACTGCAGGTACATTTACAATTGCACCACGTGCTCCCATCAGAAAAAAGATGGGTTTACGAAAATGACGGAGGTATTCGTCATCGACCATGCCTTTCGTTTCCCGCGTCAACGGAATGTGGAAGCTCAGGACATCAGCGCGCTTTACCACTTCTTCCATAGCTACCTCCCGAGCATATTGGTCGGAGAAGCCCGTTTTGTACTTATCATATGCAATCACGTCCACCTCAAAGCCTGCGAGTTTTTTGGCCATGGCCTGTCCATTGTGTCCATACCCAATCAACGCTACGGTAGATCCTTTGAGTTCGATGCCACGATTTTCCTCGCGTAGCCACTGGTGGTTGGTAATCTGTTGGTGGGCACGACGGAGGTTATTCATCAAGCTTAACAGCATACCGATCATATGCTCACCGACGGCATCGCGGTTTCCTTCGTTAGCTGCGATCAATTGAATGCCTCGCTTTTGGGCGGCAACTTCGTCGATATTGTCCATGCCTGCGCCTGCCCGTCCAATAAAACGAAGTTTGGGAGCACGCGCCAGAAAGTCTTCGTCTACGAAGAACTTCGAACGAATAATTAATCCGTCTGCATTATTCACTAGCTCCTCGGCTTCTTGTCGGGTGCTATCTGGTTTGTACACTAACTCCACATTAGCCGCTTGGAATTTCTCTAGTAATATCGGATGTATATCGTCTACAATAAGGATACGTAGGGTTGTCATAGAGAGGAATTAATAGTCAAAAAATCTTGCTTTAATAATTTATTGAGCGATGCCTCGCTCCATTTGGCCGGCATTGCACGCATCATGGCATTGCGGATTGGGACGAGGATAGGGTTAGACCATTGTGCGATCTTTCCAATTTGCCAGGAAGTGTCCGTGATGTAGCGCGTGCGCGCTAATCTTCGGCGCTCGAAGTGGATAAACGCCAACTCGGCGCTCTGGCTCTTCTTTAGCTCATCGGTTAATACGGCGACATCTTCCAAAGCCTGGCAAGCTCCCTGTCCCATATTTGGCGTCGTGGCATGCGCCGCATCACCGATCAGTAAGATCGGTCCATAAGCGAATTGCGAGAGCGGTTTGATATCTATAATATCATTCCAGATCAGATCTTCCTGTGCCGTCTGCCGAATGATTTCCGGAATAGGAGCATGGTAATCCCCGAAATGCCGGAGCAGGTTATCTGGCGTATAATTTTTGAATGTATCGTCTTGTGCCTTCGCATTGATACAAGCATACCAATACACCCGATTATGCACGAGCGGTGTCATGCCAAAGCGACCTTTTGTTCCCCAGGTTTCTGAACCATGTTGCAGTCCAATGCCTGTGTTATCAATGGTGGCTCGCCAGCAGGTGTATCCTGCATAGCGTGGTTTAGAAGCAGGAATAAGTTGTTGGCGAATGGGCGATTTCACGCCATCGGCCACGATAAGGTATCGACAATGGTAAGTGCTACCATCTTGAAAGAATAAGCTTATGCTATCCTTTTGCTGCTCATAACGTTGGACTCGTTTTCCAAGCAATAGTTGATCGTCTTGTATTTTTGATTGAAGAAAGCGGTGCAAATCGGCGCGATGTACCGTCAAGTTCTTTTGGTTGTACTGCGTGCCCAGGCGCTCGGTGTCTGGCGCAATTAATACGCGTCCTCGATCATCAAGTATATTATAGGTTTCCGTATAAAAGCCAATCTGCTCTGCCTCTTGCCGTAATCCCAAATAGTCGAAAGCTCGCATGGCATTGGCCGCAAGGCCAAATCCGGCTCCTATGCCACGAAGCACTTCTGCCTGCTCAAAAATGAGAAAATCTTTCGCTATGGAGCTTAATGCAATGCCCATGCTTAATCCTGCTACTCCGCCGCCAATGATGGCAAATTCACAGTCTATGCTTTTCATAATGCCGCGCCAATCTCGTTGGTGAGATCTTCAAAGTCCGACACACTCAAGCGCTCCGCCCGCAATTCATAGAGGGGATTATCGCTCATACGATCTTTTGGGATAACAGCAGAAAGGGCATTGCGAAGGGTTTTGCGGCGTTGATTAAAACCCGCTTTCACCACACGCCAAAACAATTTTTCATCACAGTCCAGCGTGGCTCGTTCGTTACGCGTCATGCGCATCACACCCGAAAGTACTTTAGGTGGCGGGGTGAAAGCACCTGCTTTTACCGTGAAAAGGTATTCTACGTTGTAGTATGCCTGTAAAAAGACACTCAAAATGCCATATTCTTTTCCACCGGGTTTGGCCACACAACGTTCGGCCACTTCCTTCTGAAACATACCGACCATTTGCACCACTTTATGGCGCTCGTCCAAAATCTTAAATAGAATCTGGGAAGAGATGTTGTACGGGAAGTTTCCAATGATAGCCAGACTTCCTGGGAAATGCTGATTGAAATCCAAGGCCAAGAAGTCGCCGTGCACCAAACGCTCTCCCAAATCTGGATACTGATTGGCGAGGTAGCTGATGGATTCGTCGTCGACATCGATGAGCCACGTTTGATAGTTTTCGTCGCGTGTTAATAAAATGTCGGATAAGACACCCATACCCGGCCCCACCTCCAGCACCTGCTGAAACCCCAACTCGGGTTGCAAGCCGTCGACAATACGCAAGGCTGCAGATTTGTCGTTTAGGAAATGTTGACCAAGGTGTTTTTTTGCGCGTACTGTACTCATAATGCTCGTTTGACGAACCAAAAGTAAGCAAAAAACTCCGGCACACCGATTTTAAATAGTTGTCATTTCCCCTTTTACTGATTACTTTTGAGGCATAAGCGCTATAAGCATTACAGGATGAAGGATAAGCTAAAAATTGGTATTACGGTAGGAGATATAAACGGAATTGGGTTGGAAGTGATCATCAAATCGCTACAAGATAGCCGCATATTGGAGTATTTCACACCGGTTGTGTATGGTAATACAAAGGTGGCTTCTTTCCACCGCAAAGCGATCAATGCCAATGAGTTTAATTTCCACGTGATTGCTTCTGCCGAGGAGGCCAATCCTAAAAAGGCAAACATGATTAATTGCTGGCAGGAAGATGTAAAGATCACTTTGGGAGAAGAAAATGAAACAGGCGGTAAATATGCCTTCATATCTTTGGAGAAGGCCTGCGAGGATTTATTAGCAGGACATATCGATGCATTGGTTACAGCGCCTATCAATAAGCATAATATACAGCAGGAAGGTTTTGAATTTCCAGGACATACAGAATATCTACAGGCCAAGTCTGGTGCTAAAGATGTGTTGATGTTTATGGTAAGTGACGAATTGAAGGTAGGCGTCGTAACGGGGCATATTCCCGTGAAAGATGTCGCTAGCTCACTCAGTCAGGATGCGATCTTGCAGAAATTACGGATGATGCATGCCAGTCTCAAGACAGATTTTTGGATTCAGAAACCAAAGATCGCGGTATTGGGGCTGAATCCTCATGCGGGGGATAATGGGCTGATCGGACTGGAAGATGGAGAAATCATTGCACCAGCAATCGAAAAGGCTAAGGCGGAAGGCATGCTTTGTTTTGGCCCCTATCCTGGAGATGGTTTTTTTGCTAGTGATGCGTATACCAAGTTTGATGCGGTATTAGCCATGTATCACGATCAAGGATTGATTCCATTCAAACATATTGCTTCTCGAGCAGGAGTAAACTACACTGCGGGCTTGCCTTTTGTACGGACTTCGCCCGACCATGGCACCGGCTATGATATCGCCGGACAAAATAGTGCTTCTGCAGACTCCTTCATGGAAGCGCTATTTTCTGCTGTGCATATTGTAGAGCGCCGCCGGGAGCAAAAGGAGCTCTCTGCAAATCCATTGACGTTTAGACGGCTTTCACGAGACCGCGATTAATAGAACGTACTATATTTTCGATCTTCTCCAAGCGTCGTCACACTTGGAGAAAAAATCGTATTTTTGCGCCTTGCAACTATGGATGATAATTTACAACACCCTATTTTTCAAATCATTGGCCAATTAGCTGATCAGGAAATGGTTTCCTGTTATGTGATTGGTGGCTATGTGCGCGATCGCCTAATGGGTAGAGCGTTTAAAAATGATGTGGATGTCGTGGTCTTGGGTAGCGGTATCGATTTTGCCACCAAGGTTGGGCTGGCATTAGGGACTAAAGTGACCATTTTCAAATCTTTTGGCACAGCTATGCTCATGCACGAAGATTTGCAGATAGAATTTGTAGGTGCTCGCAAAGAATCTTACCGCGGCGACTCTCGTAAGCCAATCGTGGAAGATGGGACATTGGAAGATGATCAAAATCGCAGAGATTTTACCATTAATGCGATGGCGTTTTCTCTAAACAAAGAGCGCTATGGGCAGTTATTGGATCCATTTAACGGATTAGATGATGTACAATCACAACTAGTACGTACACCCCTAGATCCAGATATCACGTTTTCTGACGACCCGCTCCGTATGATGCGCGCGATTCGCTTTGCTACTCAGCTTGGTTTCACGATAGATACTTCTGCTATAGAAGCCATCGAGCGCAATGTAGAACGGATACGAATTATCTCCAAAGAGCGTATTATCGATGAGTTAAACAAAATTGTGCTTTCTCCGAAGCCATCGATCGGTTTCAACTACCTGTTTGATACGGGTTTGTTACAGGAAATTTTTCCGGTCATGTGCCAGTTATATGGAGTAGAATACATCGATGGCAAAGGCCATAAAGACAATTTTTATCATACGCTAGAAGTATTGGATAATGTAGCCGATCTTTCCCACGACCTGTGGTTGCGCTGGGCGGCCATTATGCACGATATTGCAAAGCCGCCAACCAAGCGCTTCGACCCTAAAATCGGTTGGACATTTCATGGCCATGAAGATAAGGGAGCGCGAATGGTGCCTAAGCTATTTGCTGAATTGAAATTACCCCAAAATGAGAAGATGAAATTTGTTCAAAAGCTCGTTCAATTGCATTTGAGGCCTATTGTTTTGGTAAAAGATATCGTTACAGATTCTGCGGTACGAAGATTGCTGTTTGAAGCGGGAGATGATATAGATGCGCTGATGATGCTATGCTATGCAGACGTCACCACCAAAAACGAGTATAAGAAAAAGCGATATCGTGACAATTTTGAGCTGGTCAAACAAAAGCTCAAAGATGTAGAAGAACGAGACCACATTCGCAATTGGCAACCACCGGTATCCGGTGAAGATATTATGCAGACGTTTGGCGTGGAACCTGGTAGGATGGTTGGCAAGATAAAGAATGCCATTCGTGAAGCGATCTTGGAAGGAGATATCGCCAACTCACGAGAGGAAGCCATCAACTATATGAAAGCTCAGGGACAGGCGCTTGGCTTGCCCATTCAATCTGGAAACGAAGAGAAATAAATTATAATCGCTAAAATAAAAAAGAGTAGTACACCATGGCAATTTATAGATTTAAGGTAACTTTTGAAGATTACGAAGACATATATCGTGAAGTGGATATGCAATCCAAAAGTACTTTCCTCGAATTACATGAAGTTATTCACAGTACAACGGGTTATGAAGTGGATCGTTCCTCATCTTTCTACGTAAGCAACGATCAGTGGAAAAAAGGGACAGAGATCGCTCATCTTCCTAACGAAAGGAAGAAAAATAATCAGGTGCTGCTCATGGCAGATATCAAACTCAGTAAGTTTATTGATGATCCTCATCAAAAATTCTATTATGTATACAACTTTGATAGGCCTTACGATTTTCATGTAGAATTGGTCAAGATTCTTAAAGAGGAAGAAGGTAAGACATACCCAGCTGTTTTCAAATCGATTGGACAAGCGCCGAAGAATGTTGCAGCGGCTAATTTCCCGGTTACTGACGATGTAGATGAGGAAGACGAGGATTTCATTCAAGAAGGAGCGGAGGAGTATGGTGTAGACGAAGAAGATGATTTTGATAACTTCGACGAAGAAGGCGAGAAGTCCGAAGGCGGAGAAGATACTGAAAAAAGTGCTTCTGGCTACAGAGACGATTATTAGAAGCTAGTCGTCAGCGGCTGAGGAAGCACCATGAGAAAAACGCTTATATCTGTTGTAGGGCCTACTGCTGTTGGTAAAACAGCAATGGCTATTCAGCTAGCAACCTACTTCAATACTGAAATTGTATCGGCAGATTCCAGGCAGTTTTATCGGGAACTGAATATTGGCACGGCAAAGCCCGATCTGGAAGAACTTGATCAGGTGCCTCATCATTTCATTAACTCCCATCCGGTAGAGACGATATATTCTGCGGGCGATTTTGAAAGAGATGCGCTATCTGTAGTCCATGCGCTATTTCAAAAGCATGATGTGGTCGTATTGGTCGGCGGATCAGGATTGTTTGTGAGAGCGCTTACCGAAGGATTGGATGATCTTCCACAGGCACCGGCATCTATTCGTGAGCGACTGAATGCTGCTTTGATGGAGGAAGGATTATCTTCGTTACAAGAACGGTTAAAGGAAATAGATCCTGTGCACTACGCACAGATGGATTTTCAAAACCCTCAGCGCGTGGTGCGTGCGTTGGAAGTGTATGAAACTACGGGTAAATCTATCGCCGAGTACCAACAGCGAAAACAAGCAGTCCGTACATTCGACGTCATTACTATCGGACTTAACAGAGAGCGAGAAGCGCTTTATAACAGAATCAATCAACGCGTGGATAATATGATGGCGAGCGGCTTATTGGACGAAGTACAATCCTTATCCTCTTATCGACATCATCCGGCGCTGCGCACCGTTGGATATGTGGAAATTTTTGACTTTTTAGACGGAAAATGCACACGGGAAGAGGCCGTAGAAAAGATCAAGCAAAACTCGCGTCGCTATGCTAAACGACAGATTACCTGGTTTAAAAAGTACGGCAATACCCATTGGTTTGATCCAACTGAGTTCCGTAAAATACAGCGCTTTTTGCACGATTCTGGTATAGCAACTCCTCAAAATAGCTAAACTTATTCCAATACCGACTGTTGCTATAGTATGTTAGTCAGAATTTACGAAGAGAACCCGAATCCCAAAGCAATCCAGCAGGCGGTAGATATACTGAAAAGTGGTGGCGTAATTATCTACCCGACGGATACCGTGTATGGTATTGGCTGTGATATCACAAACCAGAAGGCGATTGAGCGAGTTTGTCAGATCCGAGGTCTGCAAACGCAGAAGGCCAATCTATCATTCATCTGTTATGACCTTACCGATATTTCTCAATATACTAAACCCTTTGATACGTCGGTTTTTCGTTTATTGAAAAAGGCGCTTCCCGGGCCATTTACATTTATCTTCAATGCCAGCGGGCAAGTGCCTAAATTGCTGAGCTCGAAAAAGAAAACAGTAGGTATTCGTGTGCCGGATAATAGTATTGTGCGCGAGATCGTCAGAGAATTAGGGAATCCTATAGTCACCACATCGATTCATGATGATGATGAGATTATAGAATATTCTACCGATCCAGAGTTGATTTATGAGAAGTACGGCGAAAAGGTCGATATGGTGATCGATGGAGGGTACGGCGACAATGTCGCATCTACCGTGGTAGATCTTACCAATGGCGAATTTGAAGTCATTCGTGACGGGAAAGGTGATCTGGACGCCTATTTATAGAAAAGCTATTGTTACTGCGGAATTATTGGTGGCGGTTCTGATAGCTCTTCCGCTTTTTCTTTTTTAGGTTTTTGGAAATACAATAGATTGAACCATAGTACAGACAGTAAAATCATACCATAAGCGACCATCTGTAAACTGGTGATCGGTTCGCCGAAATAGGTAATCGCCAGCGTGAAGCTGAGCAGCGGGTTGATGTATAGGAGTATGCCTACTAGAGAAGAACTCAAACCTTTTAATGCATATGCGTTCAAGAAAAGAGGAATGATCGTGAATACAATTGCGATAACCATCACCAATTCATAAAACAGCATAGATTTATTCCCACCCAACCCAACAATTCCAAATAGGGGCAGAAGTATAATGGTGCTCAGCGTGATGTGGATCGCCAAAGAAAATAGTTTGTCGATTTTTGTGTTGCTTTTTTGCAAAATCAGATATACTGCGTACGTCAATGCGATCATTAGACTATAAAACAAGTCTATAAAATGGCCAATGGATAACAGGATGCAGCTAAAGGCGCTCATCCCAACAGCCACCCATTGTCCTATCTTTAAACGCTCTCCTAAAAAGGTAGCAGCCAACGCAGTCGTGAGGATGGGGCATATCAGGTAAGCTAAGGAGGTGGCGTTGATGCTTACGGTATTCATCACATAGATAAAAACAAACCAGTTGAGCGAGAGCATGAGCGCACTCACGATGTAGTTTGCAAAAATTTTACGCTTCTCGCTGCTATTTAGTTGAGAAATAGTTCGAATAGAATCTTTGATGTACCTGCGACGGAATACCAAGTTGACGACCCAGATGCTGGCTGTGGCAAATAGCACACGGTACAGGAGAATTTCTAGCGCCGCATAATCTTGGAGAGGACGAAGTACTAAACTAAAAAGACCCCATATGACAAATCCCAGAAGGGCTGATGCATAATATTTGATATTCACTGCAATAACTGAAAAAAGGGATTAAAGGATCACAAACTCTTCGACCATCACATAACCGACATGCTCATTAATACGGCCTAATATCTGACGGCGCATCATCGCCAATTCATTTTTAATGACGGCAGATTCTACAGAAACAAATAATTTTTTGTCTCGAATATAGATGCGTTCCGTCCTGTTGGCGATCGCATTGCCAATGATCTGTGGCCAGGCATTGACAATCGAGGTCTCATCAAACTTCTGACGAAGTCGATAAACTTCCAGCATTTTCTCTACCGCTTGTTTGATCGAAATATCATCATTTCGCCGGATTTCTTCACCTCTATATTTTCTCATTTGCCGCACCTTCTTTGACATCAAAGATACGAATAGGCTTGCCGATATCTTGAAAAATCTGACTAATTCGATCGGCATCTGTATCAGTCACGAAGATTTGCCCGAAAGCATCATCAGATACCATCTGCATGATTTTTTTTGTTCGTTTATCATCGAGCTTGTCGAAGATGTCGTCTAGTAAAAGGAGTGGGGAAAAGCCCTTCTTCTCTTTGAAAAAAGAATATTGAGCCAACTTCAGTGCGATGAGAAAAGATTTCTGCTGCCCCTGCGATCCAAATTTTTTAAGGGGCATCCCTTCATGAATACTGAAATTCAAATCGTCTTTATGGATTCCTTGACTGGTGCGCTCCAAGGCGCGATCTTTATCTTGATTTGTCTCGAGCAGGTGCGCAAAGGTATCATGCAGCAAAGGTGATTCGTAGTGCAGTTCTACCATTTCCGCATGATCTGAAATATAGTCGTAATGCTTCTTGAAAAAAGGGGAAAACTCCTGCATAAATGCCTTACGTTTCGCAAAGATCTGATTGCCGACCTCTACGAGCTGACTATTGAATATCTCTAACAATCCCAAATCCAGCTGCCTGCTGGCGGCGGCCGATTTTAAAAACTGGTTACGCTGTAGGATGATTCGATTATACTGAATCAACGTATCCAGGTACCGGTTGTCGGTTTGCGAAATGACGTTGTCAATAAATTTACGCCGCTCTTCGCTGCCGTCTAGAATGATGCCTACATCATTGGGTGTGATCATTACTAGCGGGTATTGCCCGATATGATCCGCCAATCTAGGGTAATCCTTCTTATTTTTTCGAAACTGTTTCTTCTGATTTTTCTTTAAGCTACAGGAGATGCTATCCGCGACGTCGACTGTTTTTTCAAAGAGGCCTTGTACCATAAACCAGTCTTCACCCTTTTTGATATGCTGGGAGTCGATCGGGTTGAAATAAGATTTACAAAGAGATAAGTAATGAATAGCATCCAGCAAATTTGTCTTGCCAGCACCGTTATATCCGGTAAAGGCGTTCGTTGCTGGAGAAAACTCCAAAGTAGATTCCGTGTAATTTTTAAAATGAAGTAAAGAGAGCTGTTTTAGCCACATAAAGACGCGCAGTACTGGCTACTTAACTTCTTCAAAATCCACGAATTCGCCCGCAGTAGCAGGGCCACTACGCGCATCCTCTTTTGGCGGAACGTAGGCTACTTTAACCTTTCCTGTACCTTTATCTTGTCTGGTATCTTGCTGTTGTCCAAATCCCTGATATTGGAAAGGTCCATTTTGCGTATTGAAGTTTCCCTGCTGGGTCTTTTTCATGATTTTCTCCGCCATTTTTTTCATGGCATAGGGCAGCAAAAGCCGGACCCCCAACTTGAATGCATAGTAGCATGCAACTAAAATAACTACGACTTTTAAAAATTCCATGATAAATCGCTTTGTTCAAATTTAGTAAATTTCGATTGGAAAGTCCTGCAAGAATGTCAGGCCAGGATCACTTAACAAAATTTCACCCTTTTGCAGCGAGTACCGCACTAGCTAATTCTTTAGGACGCTGCGTACCGATCACATAAGTCAATCCATCTAGATCAGTTAGCCAGACCGCATGTTTACCCCCAGAATAAAAACGAATTTTTCCGTTTTTGTGCAGGTTGTACACGGGGTTATTGAACATAAAGGTGCTGTAAGGCTTTACCTCTACTTTGGAAATAGATCGCAGATCTATTTTGACCAAACTGGTTGTCCACAAGCCGCTCAGTGTGAGCTTGGTATCCTGTACCAATGTTCGGTAGCTAATCATGTAAAGCATGAGGATCGATACCAAAAGTATGCCTGCTCCAGTAATGAAGAAGAGCTGACTGGATACGATGTGATCCAGATTGAGGTAATATGCAATAAAACAGAACAGTGCCAGAATAAGACGCACACTCACCCAGGTCATATCACGCCCTAAATACTGCTTTTCTTCAAATGCAAATTGCTCTCCCATACCATCCATTAACGATACACGAATGTAGCTACTTTCTTTGTATTTTCCTTAATTCTATACCTATTATCTAACTGATAGCCGACTATCCATATGATTTCTCCATTTCCGTTAATTAACACGGGCACACGTTCTTTTTCGAGTAAAGGAACCTTTCTTTGAATAAAAAAATCGCTTAATTTCTTGGAAGAATTCATGCCTAAAGGGATAAAGCGGTCGCCCGGCATCCAACGACGAATCATTAAGGGGAAGATCAGTGCTTCGAGATCGACTTTTGCGGTATGTGGCGCAGCATCTCTTGTAGTATCTGTACTAATCGAAAAGGAAAGCGTTCTGCCTGAGATCGCTAAATAGGCATCGCCTTGCTCCAAATACTGGGTTTCCACTGGTGTATGATTGCTGCTGTAGAGCAAGAGGTGGGTTCGGTCAACCATCAGGAGGTGGCTTTCTGATTCGAACTGCGATCCCGTTTTATGGAGTCCCGACTCCGCTAGATCTGCAAGTACATTTTTTTCAAAATTATAGGGTCTAAATAACTCGAAAAGGAGTGAAGTATCATTCAAATATGGTTCTAATAGTATTTTTTCTATTTCAATACGCCCATCAATAGATATAAAAAGCTTCTCGCGCATGGCGCCTGTGAGTCGCTGCAACAGGTCATAACTGTCAGTAAACCGTTCGATATTGTCCAGCATGATCTGATCGAAATTGGCATTCAATACCCGAAATTGGGGTAGAATATCCAGTCGGACTTTGTTACGCACGTATTTATTGGAAAAATTGCTTTGGTCATCTCGATAAGGAACCTGATAGGTAGCTACTGCCTGTGCAATTTCCTGACTTGACATCCACAGAATTGGACGGATGATCTGATCTCTTTTAGAAGCGATTCCCCGTAATCCACGTAACCCGGTGCCGCGTGCCAAGTTGATGAAAACAGTCTCAATATGATCTTGCTGATGGTGTGCGACGGCAATAGCATCGAAATGATGCGTTTGGCGTAAGTTTTCGAACCATTGATAACGCAGTTCGCGGGCACTCATTTGTATGGATAACTTATGCTCCTCTGCGTGAAGTTTCGTGTCGAAATGTGTGGTGTAGTATGGAATATGATGCGTCTCCGAGAATTCACGAACCAATTGTTCGTCCAATTCGGATTCGACTCCTCGCAGTTTAAAATTGCAATGCGCAATAGCGATAGAATATCCCAGTTTCCAAAGAAGAAAAGCCATTAGCATGGAATCTTTCCCTCCGCTCACGCCCAGCAGGAGTCTATCTTGCGAAGTAAATAACTTTTCACGAAGAATGTATTGCGTGAGCCGCTCCATCGTTTCCATATCCAAAGTTAGCAAGCACAAGACGAAATTTTGTGGAATAAATCAGATAGTTTCTAGGTAAAACCCTATTGACGGTTTATTGCTCGATATTAAGCATGCTTTTTTAACATTTTTTTGGGGATTAAATGTCTATTTTTGCGCTTGTGAAACCAGTATTTGTCCTTATTATCTACCTCTTTTCTATTGCAGCGTTGCAAGCGCAGCAAGTGGGTACGTCGGCACCTGCGGATGCGATGCGTCTGGTTTCTTCCACTCGAGGTGTTATTATTGAGCAACGGGTAATGCGCCATTATAATCCGGTATACGAGCATAAAAGTAACACACTAATGGCCGACAGTGGCGATTTTTGGCGAGATGAGGTAGGTAGAGAGTTTTTTGAGGCATATGGTAATGTAGTGATCACGCAGCCCTCGGGAACGGTTATTTACGGAGACCGTTTGCATTACGAAGCGGCTACGCAGCATGCCGTGCTTACACGCAATGTGCGGGTAGTTGACCAGCAATCTGTACTCACTACGAACTATCTCACCTATAGTTTTCGGGATCAACGTGGTACATATACTGGGGGAGGTAGAATTGTTAGCGGCTTAGATACTATTACTTCGCGCAATGCCTATTACTTTGAACGTACCAAAGACTCCTATTTTAGAGAGAAGGTAGTGGTGCGATCCCCAGATGTCGTGATTTATACGGATACGATGCGTTACAACTCCATCACGCGTGACAATTATTTTTTCGGACCCACCAATATAAAAGGTCGGTCGGGAGAAAACTTGTACACGGAGCGTGGCGTTTATAACACCGGTACCGGTATTGCCAAATTCAACCTGAATAATCTGTATACCGAAGGTTCTAAGTTTCTGAAGGGAGATAGTCTGTATTACGATCGGTCTATAGGCGATGGGGAAGCCTTTCGAAACGTGGTTTTTGTAGATACCTTGGAGAAGTTTTATGCCAATGGCGGCTATGGGAAATATCGAAGTCGGGAAGAATCGATCACGATGGCCGACAAACCTTTGGTAAAGATGGTCGTAGATAACGATACGACATCGAGGACGCCTACCGATAGCATCGCTAATACAGCGCCCGATGAAGATGAAAAGTTATCTCGTCGGGAGCGAAGACAGCAGCGCCAAAGGGAACAGGCAGAACAGGAAAGTTTGGAATTGCTAACAGATTCGCTTTCCGATGCGGTCTTGCTAGATACCGTGCAAGTCGCTACGGTAAAAAATCCTGTAGATACCGTTTACTTGACGGCCGACACGATATTTTCCAGAACAATCCCCAGGGCAGAATATATTGCGCTTGATTTGGGGTTGAGTCGAGATGGTGGTCAGCTGATCGTGGATGAGGATGTCGACTATGGTGATGACGACGATATTTCGGCCAATGATAGCAATGATGCACTTGATCCAGCGATTCCTCCAGTGTCGGGTGCAGATAGTGTGACGACAAGCAATTTGGAGAATGCGGTAATCGATACGATCCCGGCAAAAGTGCCACCGCGAACAACCATTCGACCGCCAGATTTGACGAAGAAAACGGATTCACTCACCATTGCGAATACATTGAAAGCCGATAGCACGCTCCGGGATCGGGTCGTGATTCCGCAAGGAAATGAAGCTGGTAAACGCGTAGATGTTGCGATGGAGACCGTCATGCGGCCTGATTCTTTGGCTTCACCAGATTCTGTGATGGCACTTTCTGATACCGTGCGAACGCGTATTGTGAAAGCCTATCGGAAGGTGCGCATGTTTAAATCTGATTTGCAGGCGGTGGCCGATTCTGTGTATTATGGAATGCAAGATTCGATGTTTCGGTTTATGGGTAAACCCATGATCTGGTCGGACGGATCCCAGATTTCAGCAGATACCATTTTTATGCAAATGGTAAACCGGAAGTTGGACAATGCGCTGCTTAAAGACAATGCATTTATGGTCAATGCAGTGTTAGACTCCGTCAAATTTAACCAGTTGAAGGGGCGCAAAATAACCGCATTTTTTGATAAAAATTATATCGAGCGTTTATTCGTTGATGGTAATGCAGAAAATCTGGTATTCAACGTAGATGAGCCGACCGGAATTATCCGCGATATGTTTCACGATCGTGGTGCGCGGATTAAGATTGTATTTTTAGATAGAAAGGTGTTTACTTATAATACCTTTAAACCCAACCAACAGCTTTATCCGCTTAAATTAGTTACCCAGGAGAACGAAATTCTACCGGGATTTCTCTGGCGTCCTCAAGATCGACCTAAATCGTTAGAAGATATGATGATTCGTACTCGGGATACGACCACCCCGGTTACCGAGGAAAAACCATCGGAAGATGAGGGGCGCCCAATCCAACGTACAGAAAACACATCCGACGGTACAGAATAAAACATTTCGTTTATAGATTTTTTTTAAACCATTTTAGGTTTTTCGTTGTTGTGTGAGAAGACCCATCATGAGCAACTTTAAAACGATGATAAGATATATGAAAATTGCCGTAGCTGCTGCTTACGGATTATTACTATCGGCCAGTATCTATGGCTGTAATTCCAGTAACACCTCTTCCGGAGGTGATCAACAGGTGACGGATTCCACTGATGTAGTACATGAATATGGCGAGGCTATTGTGCCTCAGGAGCCTTTCGCCACCGAACCAACAAATAAATTCGCCACGATCGTTGGATGGAAAGATGGCGAGACCCCGAAAGCGCCGGCTGGTTATAAAGTCGTTAAGTTTGCGGATGGACTTAACAGCCCCAGAAATATCTATGTAGCCAAGAACGGTGATATCTTTGTGGCGCAATCTCGTACCGAAGAAGATGGTCAAAGCGATGAGTATGTCAAAGCACGCAACATCTTTAGAAGCCCCAGCCCCGACGAAATTCTCGTCTTTAAAGATAATAACGGAGACGGCACAGCGGATGACAAGAAAGTTTTCCTGAGTGGTTTGAAGCAACCTTACGGTATGCTTATTCTTGGTGATCATTTTTATGTTGGTAATACAGACGCATTGATGCGATACCCGTATAGTAGCCAAAAGGGCACGCTTTCTTCCCAGAAAGGAGAGAAGTTAGTGACCTTGCCCGCTGGCGGCTACAACAATCACTGGACACGTAATCTGATCACGAACAAAGCGGGTAATAAAATTTTTATTTCGGTAGGTTCCGGGAGTGATGTGGGCGAGAATGGTATGGAGCATGAGGTTCGTCGTGCTGTGATTCTTGAAGTCAACCCAGACGGTTCGGGTGAAAGAACGTATGGATCGGGTTTGCGAAATGCTGTAGGTATGGATATGGAACCACAGACTAATATGTTGTGGACTGCTGTAAACGAACGCGACGAATTAGGAGATGAGCTGGTGCCCGATTACATTACTTCGGTACAGGCAGAGAAATTCTATGGATGGCCCTATTATTATTGGGGGATGCACATAGAACCACGTTGGAAAGACCGCATGCCGAAAAACTTGCCAGAATCACAGACCCCTGATTATGCCGTTGGTGCGCATACGGCATCGCTGGGATTCGCGTTTAATAAAGCGCCTGGCTTTGAGACTGGAGCATTTATCGGACAGCATGGGTCGTGGAATCGTTCTGAATTCGTAGGGTATAAAGTGGCTTTTGTTCCATTCGCAAATGGCGAACCAAATGGTCCGGTTCAGGATTTCCTAACAGGCTTTATTGCCAATAAGGATAAGAAAGAAGTTAGAGGAAGACCTTGTGGTATCGCGTTTACTAAAAACTATATGTTAGTAGCGGATGATGCGGCCAATGTTATCTGGGCTATCATTCCAGAGAAAACAAACTAAGCGCATACAGCGTAAGAATGGGGCATTGTTATCTTTCACCATGGCTCAATAATACTAAAAGCGCGACCGATATCCTGGTCGCGCTTTTGGTATACATATCGTAGCAGCAACATTTTTAAAAGCCCTGGTAGTTCCTATTGAAGCCTTTTTATTGCTAACCTGAGAAACGTAAGGTGTGGCTATAGAAGAGTTATATGACGTCTTGCTTCATATATTGAGATTGCCACGTCGTACCTCCTCGCAAGAACGGTAACGTGCATACAACCGCATATTAAAGTAGCTTACGGACGATTGCCTAATTAATCTTGATGCTGTAGGTAATATCTACGCCGCCAGCAGCAAGCATATCATGTACTGAACAGTATTTTTTGACGGCTAACTCTGCTGCCTTCGCTGCTTTATCTGCGTCAACCTGGCCCTTTAATAAAAATTCTATATGAATGTTAGTGAAAATAGTGGGGACCTCATCTCTACGTTTTCCTTCGACCTGCACCTGAATATCTTCAATCTCCTGACGTTGTTTCTTCAAGATGACGGATAGGTCAAAGACGCTGCAGGAACCTAGTGCAAATAAAACCAACTCCATCGGGCGAACGCCCAAACCTTCTCCTCCAATCTCAGGAGAGCCATCTATGTGTACTTTCACGTCAGACGTGGTACTGCTGCCAGCAAAGTGCATGGCGTCATTTTCGCGTTGTAATGTTACTTTCATCGTAATACAAATATACACAATAAGCTATGAAGCAAAAAAACGCGTTAGTCTGTACAGACTAACGCGTTGCAATAAATAAATAACCTTAATTTCAGTACAATTTCTAGTTTGGCATGCGTACGCCAGAATACTGTGTAACATCTATCCTAGGGATAGAACTATTGTATTTGCTATTGATTGCTTCAATAAATGTGTTCGCTACGATCGCGTTTCCTAGTGGAGTAAGGTGTACTCCGTCTAGCGAAAAGGCATTACCACGAATGAATAGAGAACTAATCGGAATACTGTTGTATATGAAACCATCTCTTACTTGATTTAAGAAATCATGCATATCTACCAAGGCTAAGTCTTTGGTTTCTGCCATTCGCCTGATTACGGCATTGTATTGGTTTACTCTTTCTCTTACTTGTACCACTTCATCACGGTCCAGTACCATATTGTCGGGAATAGGAGAAGCAGGGTGTAGCCCGAAAGGTGCGGTCAGCGGTTGTCCCAATCTTTCCCGAGGGAATGTCAAGAAAAAATAATCTTCAGAAGTAGCTGGTCTTACTCCCGTTTTTGTGGTAATGAATATATTTTGTACCGTTGGGGCTTGCGCCTGTACCCCAGCCAAGATGGCGGCGTAGGTAACGGTAGTAAAGAAAGGAATACTGGTTACATCCGGAATGGTCGCCACAATACCCTTTCGGTTGTTGGTTGTTAGGGCATCGATATAGTTGTTATATGCTCCCGTAAAAGTTGGTACAGCTGTTAACGTCGTCGTGGGACCGGCAGCGACAGCGCCATTCATGGCGTAGCCAAGTACATCGTTATTCCCCAACCAAAAGGAAAAGAAGGTATGTTGTCTGTTAGATGTAAATCCGAAGTAAGTAGTTTGTACATCATTACCTTCAAGCAGGCGTTCAAAGTAGGGGTTGCCTGCGACAGAGCCAAAGCCTGGTGCAAACGCTAAGTCTAAGCGCATACCGGGCACGCCATAATTATGATATTCTGCTCCTTCGTATTTCGTGTATAATGGCCCACCCGTAACAGGACTTTGTCCGCGAATGGCTAAATTATTTGTGACTGGAGCGGTTACAGGATTCCCTCCTTCCAAACTAGTCAGGCGGATATAACCTGATCCATTGGCCTGATCTTCTCTAAAGAAAGGCGAGGTAAAACCTGATGCTCCACCAATCTGCTGCATCTGTGCAGAGATCAGGTTTGGGAAGGCTACACGTTGGCCTTCCAGATAGAGCCCACCGTCTGCAAAACCAGCAGTTAAGGAGTTTCCAATAGCAATGTATTTGCTGAAATCGGCCGTGGAAGTGCGTACTTCAACGTCATCGAAAGTTGGCGCGCAGGAAGCTACCGAAAAGAGCGAGGCCAGCGCGATGATATAGTTGTTAGAAATCTTTTTCATAATTGTTGGGTTTACCATTTATAGCTTAGTGAAACGCCTGGCGCATGAATGTAAGTTTCATAACGCCCTCTCAAACCTGTCGCCACGTTGGTGGTTGTACGCGGTAGAATATGCTGGAATGCGTAGGCCGCATTCAACTCCCATTTTGGAGAGATGTCATACGTAACACCTGCCGAAACGACCATTCTGTCATTATCTGGCGTTTCTGGATATACAAATCCGCCTCGTACCGGTGTACGAACATAGCCTACACCTGTACGTAGTGCCAAGCGGTCGCTCACTTGATAATTGATACCTACACGGCCAGCATAGGCGTTCTCGTAATTTTTTTCAGAAACCGTGTTGGGGATAAGGTCGGTTTCATATTCGAAGGCCAGTTGTTTGTAAATACTGTAGTTCAATATCGAACCATCAATAGCCATATCCACTTTTTCGCCTAATGGGAAAGCAATACCTAAGTTCAGAGAAGAGGGTAGGGGTAACTCAGAAGAGAATTGGGTGTCAGGGAAGTTAGCGGATACAGCATCTGGCATATCGAACCTTGCATCACCATTATTCAATCTGGTAATTACTTTTGAGCGATAACTGATACTTAAAGCAAACTGATCTTCTAGATTATAGTGTATACCCAAATTGTACCCTGTACCTGTTCCAGTGCCTGATAGGTTGGCACGCCCAGGGCTACCGTCTGGGTAGAAGGCTGGTAATGAACGGCTCAAGTCTACTGATCCAATATTATACACAAAACCACCACCGACGGAAAATTGATCCGTCAACTTAAAACTAACGGTAGGTTGGATATAGATCGCACGTAAGGATAGATGATTTAACTCGTAACGCCCTGGCCAATCATTTCCCCAATCTACGCCACCTCCAAATGGAGTATATACTGCTAGACCTGCTTTCCAGAAAGAGTTTCGTGGACCGAATGTCGCATAAGCAGCAAATGGTGGAGAGACCTGAAATCGTGTGTTGTAAGTATCCATTGATCCGGCTTCTTGGAAAGCAGATCGGAACATAATAGCACTCGCGCCTATTTGTACGGCATTATGATCCATTTTGGCCAAAGCTCCAGGGCTGTACACCATGGAGGCTTCATCGATAAACAAGGCGCTACCTGCCCCGGCCATACCTACAATCTTCTGATTCTGGGTATTGACTTGGGATCCTTGCGCAAACACTAATGCAGGTGATGCCAGCAAAAGGCCGAGTAGTAATCTTTTCATACGCTTTTATTTATACTTGGTTAGATTGTGATCTATAAATTTAATATGCTAACATAATATTTTTATCCGAAAAAACAATAATTTATTTATGATCTATTTATAGGTATAACCCTTAGTCGAATAATAATGTTTCGCGAGCCATTCTTAAATCGCTATCTTGTTGTCAACAAAAAATAATCAAAATATGGCTACAGTAACATTTAAAGGAAACGAAGTTCATACACAGGGTTCTCTACCTCAAGTTGGAGATAATGCTCCAGACTTTTCTTTGACAGGAAGTGATCTTTCGCAAAAATCATTAGCTGATTTTAAAGGAAAACATGTGGTATTGAACATCTTTCCTAGCGTAGATACCGGTACATGTGCTGCTTCTGTAAGAAAATTCAATGAGGAGCTATCGAATTTGCAAGACACGGTTGTATTATGTATCTCCCGCGACTTACCTTTTGCACAAGGTCGTTTTTGTGCTGCGGAAGGTTTGGAACAGGTTATTTCACTATCGGAATACAAGGATTCTTCTTTCTCCGATGCATATGGTGTGAAATTCTCTGATGGTCCATTGGCCGGTTTGTTGAGCCGTTCCGTTGTGGTGATCAGTCCAGAGGGCAAAATCAAATATATTGAACAGGTTGCGGAGGTTACCGAAGAGCCGAATTATCAGGCTGCTTTAGGAGCGATTTAGTAAATCATTTTATAAATACAAAGGGGATCTAAATTACTTTAGATCCCCTTTTTGTATGATGATTTGAAATTTTATAACCTTAGTCTTCGCGCTGAGCCACCTGCTCATCGTCTCCCTTCTTCAACCACATTTCCAGGTCATCGCAGGTAGCAAAATCTTGATTTACGTGAATATAAGTAGATGCGGTACGCTTTTCAAACCACTCACTTAGATATCTATTCACCTTATCCTGTTGTGCAGCTTCTTGTATCTTGGCAAAGTCTTGTCCCATATTTGCCTGATGTGGAGCTACACGTGTTTTTAAGAAATTAAACTTGTACGATTTAATCCCGTCGCGATGTGCATCGGTGACATGGGAGAACTGATATGGCTTAGAATATTGGCCTGCTTTCAACGTATCAATTGCTGCGAAAAGATCTCTTTCCAATCCGTCTACAGAAATCATTGTGGTACGCGTATAAGAGTTTTGGTCGAATACCATACCGCCATTGAATTTGGTTTCCTTTGCATCAGAATAAATTGATGCTGCCGTGTGAAAACTCATTTTACCTGTAGAAACTAGATTATAGACACTGTCGATTTTAGACTTTGCACGATCTAGACTCGCTTGCGTAGGCTTAGTCGTAATTAACAAATGTCGTACGTTTACTTCCTCTCCACGTCTTTCCAATACTTGCAAAAAGTGAAATCCAAATGGTGTTTCGAATACTTCGGATACTTCTCCTGGCTTCAATTTGAAAGCAACTGCAGAAAACTCCTTCACGTAATTATCACGGGTAGCAAAGCCTAAATCACCCCCATTAGGAGCAGATGGGCAATCGGAGTAAAAGCGAGCGACTGTACCAAAGTCTGATCCTGCCAAGACCTGTTGACGGTATACTTCCGCTTTATTTTTAAATTGTTCTTTTTCTGATTTGGTCAATACGGGCTCAATAACGATCTCACCTACCTCAATTTCAGTGTTGAAATAAGGTAGACTGTCTTTATTTAACCCTTCGAAGTAGCGATTAACTTCCTGAGGTGTAACGCTAATTTTTTGAACGATATTCCCTTGCAGGCGCTCGGCACGCATTTGCTCGGATAGTGTTGGACGAATTTCTTCTTTGTATTGCAGAACAGATCGTTTTAAGAAGCCTTCTAGGCGTTCTTGGTTACCTGCCTGGCGAACCATGCTACGCATTCTGCGGTTTAATTCGTCATCTACCTCTGCTTCAGACACTTCCACAGAGTCGATTACAGCCTGTTGCGCTAACAGTTTGGTCATTATCAGCTGTTGCAGGGCTTGGCATTTAAAATTAGGATCTGCCGGACCACCATTTGCTAAATACTGTGTGTATTGCATATCCACATCTGATTGCAAGATGATATTAGACCCTACCGTTGCCACCACTCTGTCGATTAACTTATCTTGACCATGCGCGAATTGCACCAAGGATAGCGCAAAGACAATAAATAAAACCGCGTATTTATTCATTTTTGTTGTTGATTTATTCATCCAAAGGTATTTCCCTTGTTATTAAATACAAAGGTATGGAATTAATTGCACTAAATATTAAGGACGAAGTTAGCTGTTTTTAGAGGTCTAAAATGATGCTTTAACCCTTTTTAACGTTATCGGAAGAGCTCTACGACTATTCCGTCGTTTCTTCACTGTCAGCTATTTGTCCATTAGAAGAATCCGTTTCTGGAGGGTTTTCTGCTTCTGCTTCTTCCGGATCACTTTTCAGCTCATGTGTTTCTTTGTTGTACATACCGTGCAATTCGTCAATAACGGTTTCTTTCCATAATGGTGTGCCTGTGATGTAGGCTGTTCGTGCAATCATGTGTGCTGCTACCGGTGCCGTAATGATTAGAAAGAAGATAATAGCAATCGCTTTTGTGGTTACAGATATATCATTTGGAAACATGATAGCAGCACAAATCAAAAAGAGTCCAACACCTAACGTAGAAGCCTTGACAGTGACCGATAAGCGCAAGTAAAAATCTGGCATACGGATGAGACCAATAGAAGCAAATAAGATCGATAGTGCACCGATTGTGCTCAAAAAACCTAATATAATGTTAATCATCTTTTTGTTTTTCTATGTAATACGAAAAGGCGATGGTGCCGAGAAAGGCAATGAGAGCCAGGATAATCGCTACATCCAGCAATACTTCTTCATTTTGCCGGATACTATAAATAGTAATAATACCGATACCAATAGTGATCATCACATCCAGCGCAACCACACGATCCACCACCGAAGGGCCTTTCGCGATCCGGACAAATACCAATAACACCGATAGGGTGAGAATTGGCAAGATCACGTAATCAAAATAGGTGCCTAATGTCATCGTAATACCTCCATCAATCTGCGTTCTACGCCCATTTTTAGACCATTAATAAATGTTTCTGGATCATCTAAATACATCACATGTATGTATAATGCTTTTTTGTCTTCGCTTACATCCAGAATCAGGGTGCCCGGTGTCAATGAAATAAACGTAGACAATACATTGATTTCCAAATCAGTTTTGGCACTTAGCGGAAAACGAACAACACCCGGACGGAAAAAGTATTTTGGAGTCATCACATCGTAAGCCACCTGTAGATTGGCCTTTATCATTTCGTAAATGAAATATAAAAGGAAACCAATAATCTTCGGCACGCGGTAAAAGTAACGCTGATCATACTCATTGCGACTCATGATCCAAAGCACAAAGAAGCCCAGCAGCAGGCCGAAGATGAAATTGGAATAAGAAAGTGAACCTGTAAGTGCTACCCAAATAAAGGATAATAAAAGGTTCATCAAGAAATACTTAATCATACCATGTTATCTTTTAGGCCCTAATACCGACTCGATATAAGGGGTAGTGTCTATTAATTCATTGGAAATGCGATCCGCCACTTGTACTACGCCTTCAGCATGCAATCCAATATACAGAGAAGCGCCAGCAAGTATTCCAACAGGCAATATCAACAAGATCTTTTTAAACAACGGCATGGGCTCAAACTTGTTCTCCAAGACCGATTGATCTGGTGCATCCTTCCAAAATACTTCGGTCCACATATAGGCAATGACGTATAAGGTAGCTAAACTTCCCACGATCAAAGCTGCCACGAATACATATTGTCCTTGTGCAAAAGCTTCCTGAAATAGAAATATTTTAGGCCAAAATCCTGATAAAGGAGGGATACCTACTAGCGAGAACAATACGATAGCGATCAGTAGTGATATTTTGGGGTATTCGCCATAAATGCCACCCAGTTTTCCGAGATCCATCGATCCGCGTAACTGCCGTATAACTCCCGCGATCAAAAACATATTCGTTTTCACCATGATATCGTGAATCAGATAGAAAATAGTTCCCATCAGAGCGACTTTGGTGAACATGGCTAAACCACCCATCATGAATCCAATATGACATACGATTAGATAAGAAAAAAGCCTTCGTACATTGGTTTTTACCAAAGCGCCTAACGATCCGGTAAGGATAGTCATTACCGCAATAATCAGTAATAATTGCTTAGTAAAATCATCAGGGATAAAGATCAAGCTAAATACGCGTAGCATGGCATAAATTCCTACTTTGGTAAGCAAACCACCAAAGGTAGCCGCAACAGCGGACGGCGGTGTGTGGTAGGAGGAAGGAAGCCAATAATACAAGGGAAACACCGCGGATTTGATGCCAAATCCCAAAATAAAGAAAATGGAGGTAATACCGATTAAGGTTTGATTTTTAACACCTTGGATTTTCAAAGCCAGATCAGCCATATTGAGTGATCCCGTAATGCCATACAGAATACCAATACCCGTTAGGAAAAACATCGAAGCCAGAATGTTGAGTGCCATGTACTTAATGGCACCTTCCAGTTGCGCTTTTCGTCCTCCCAAGGTCATGAGTACAAAAGAAGAGATGATGATTACCTCAAACCAAACATAAAGGTTAAAGATGTCGCCCGTTAGGAATGCTCCGATTAGGCCCATCAAAAGGAAGTGAAAAATCGGGAAATAGCCATACATCATCCGTTGCCGACTCAAACCAGTAGTCGAGAATATGGATACAGCAAAACCTGCAATAGAGGTCAATAAAACAAGGGTCACCGCCAATAAGTCGGCCACGAATACAATCCCAAATGGGGCTTCCCAATTCGATGCATTCAACGTGAGCGTACCTTCCGAATACACTTTTTCAAAGAGTCTAATCGCTACAATCAATGCCAAAAAGGTTCCTCCTACAGATAGAAAACGCTGTGTAGTAGTCTTACGCCAGGCGATTAACTGTATGATAGCAGTAATCAGGTGAACGAAAATAGCGGCTAAAATATGGTTATCTATCATATATCTTCTTCTTCGGGGGTATTGAGGTCGTCCAAATCATCCTTCTGCAACAACGCATAGGCACGCTTGAGTAATACGATCGCAAACGCAGACAAGGCAAAGCTGATGACAATTGCCGTCAATATCAACGCTTGCGGAATTGGATCAGCATAAATGTCCTGAAAGATGTTGTGATTTGGGTTGATGACCGGTGGCTTTCCTTTGGTGATGGAACCCATCACAAAGATCAAAATATTGGTGCCATTTCCCATCATCATGATGCCTAGAAGCAGCTTGATCATGCTGCGCCGAAGGATCAAGTATACCCCTGCTGCATACATCAGGCCAAGGACTAATATCAGTAATAATTCCATATGCTTAGTCTTGGTTAAGGGATATGGTAAATAAGATAGTCAATACGACACCCACTACAACGAGGTAAACGCCGATATCGAAGAATAAAGCAGTTCCGACCGAGCCAATTACGGGGAACTTCTCTTCCAGCCACAACCCCGTCATGGGTGGGTAGCCAAAAAAGGTAGGCACGATAACGCTAAAAACAGCTAAGCCTAATCCCATCGGAATGAGCGAAAGCGGTTTTCTGCGCATAATCTTCATGGATGCTTCGGCACCATTGGCAAAGCTGTGAAGCACAAAGGCAATCGAAGCGACCAATCCGCCGACAAAGCCACCTCCAGGGAAGTAGTGCCCGCGCAAAAGCAAGAACACGGAAAACAGGAGCAGTATAGGGAGCAAATACCGCGTTGCGGTTTGTAAGATCGTACTTCTCATATCAGATTATTCTTTTTCAGAAGATTTTAAACGTAATTTCAATAAACTGTACACGCCGATGGCTGCGATACTCAACACCACTGTTTCGAACATGGTGTCTATTCCTCTAAAGTCGACCAGGATGACATTTACCACATTCTTGCCTTTTGCCAACAGGTACGCATTCTCTCCGTAAAACTGACTAATGCTTTTATCAATAGGTTCGTTGATTACTTTGAGCGCAATGAGTGAAAGTATTGTTCCGAAGCCCAAGGCTACAGCAATATCTCGATAGCGACGCGTTGAACTTTCCAATTTCAGGAATGGAGGCAGTTTATATAGTACCAATACGAACAATACGGTGGTTAAGGTGTCGATCGTAAACTGCGTCATGGCTAGATCGGGCGCGCTGTAGAATACAAACATCAAACAGATACAATAGCCCACCACCGTCATCGACAAAACCGCAGTAAGTAGGTATGGTGTAGACAAGACAATCCCCATAGCACCAATCAAAATCAACACAACAGCCACTTCGTAGATCGATACCGCCGTTAAACTGGCCAAATCAAGATTGATTGGACCGCTAAGCCATAGCTTGTAAGCCAATAATGCTTCAGCAAAAAGAATGATCTTTAAATGATAAGAGCGGAGGTAACCATTGTGAACGACACTCGTATAGCTTTGTGATAGTTTCAGAAGTCCCTGCCCCAATAGGTCAAAGAAATGCTGTGGCGAAAGCACATTTAAGCGTTCAATGGCATGTAGTTTTTTACTACTTGGTTTGTTGATGAGATAGACTAGTAAGCCAGTGCCCAGCGTAGCTAAACTGAGAATTAATACCGTGTTGACGCCATGCCAGAGCGCGAGATGAAGATCTGTATTACCGCCAAAAATAGCATCTGCAGCTTGCAGAGAAAAGTAATTGCCAGTAGCACCTGGAATGATTCCGGAAATTAGACCTAGTATTCCAAGAACCAAAGGTGGTACCCAGAGTGATGCATACGGCCGATGGGTATCTTTCAGTGTTTCTGGCAGCGCGCCTGTAAAAGGTTTGATTCCTGCCATAAAACCAGCAGCAACCAAAGCGATATTAGTGCCTACTGCTAAACCGGTTAATATGATGGAGAGCGTATCGCCTCCTTTAAGGGTGGCTTCATAAATTAAATCCTTGCCGATAAATCCGAAGGTAATCGGCAATCCGGCGCTCGACAAAGCCGCAAGCATTCCTGCAACAGCAACCCAAGGCATTACTTTTCTTAATCCGGATAATTTGCTGATGTCACGCGTACCTGTCTCGTGATCGATGATACCTGTTACCATGAACAACGTCGCTTTGTATAGGGCGTGTACCAAAATAAATACGACTACTGCGATGATTGCTTCCTTGGTACCTAATCCAATTAAAAAGGTCAATACACCTAGCGCAGAGATGGTGGAATAGGCTAAAATTCCCTTAAGATCTACTCTGAATAGTGCATGAAAGGCCGCGAAGATCATGGTAAATCCACCAACAATCATCAGAGTGTAACTCCATAATTCGGTGTTGCCCAGCACGGGATTGAAACGTGCTAGTAAGTAAATACCAGCCTTTACCATGGTGGCCGAATGCAAATAAGCAGACACCGGCGTAGGAGCTTTCATCGCACCTGGAAGCCAAAAATGAAAAGGAAATTGGGCTGATTTCGTAAAGGCACCTAAGCAAATCAATGCTACGATAAGGGGGTACAACGCATGATCTATAATAAGGTCTCGTGCTGCTACCAGCTCAGAAATCTGATAGGTTCCGGCGATGTTTCCCAGTAAAGCCAAACCCGCTAAAAGAAAGAATCCTCCCATTCCGGTGACCGTCAGCGCACGAAGTGCACTTTTGCGAGAATCATCATTATCGTTGTTGAACCCAATCAAAAAGAAGGAGCTGATACTCGTAAGTTCCCAAAAAATGAATAAGGAAAAAATATTGTCTGATAGCACCACGCCTAGCATGGCTGCCATAAATAAACATAGATAGCCGAAAAAACGATCGAAATACGGATGCCCTTGAAGGTACTTGACTGCGTAGACAAATATCGCTGTGCCGATGCCAGAGATTAATAGCGCAAAAAGCAGTGATAATCCATCCAGTCTGAAGGCAAAGTTAATATCCATGGACGGTACCCAAGGAAGAATCTGGGTGTAGATCGTTCCTGTTGCTACAGCAGGAACATATTGGAGGTAATACAAGAAAATGATGGCTGGCACGAACGTCAGTAAGACGCTCCATCTTGTCTTAATTTTATTGCCAAAAGGCAACATCAGCAAAGCGCTGATTAATCCCAGAATTACCGTTAAAAGCATGTATCCGACCTAAAATGTGATGGTTGCGGATAAAATTACTAAAAATACTGCGTTTTTTTGCGTTAAACGTAGGGTTGTTTGAAGTTTCAGGTTTTTATATTATAATTGTGTTAACTAACAGTACTAATTGTTAACATCGGCGTGCAAGCGCCATCTGAAGGAGAATAATCGGATGAGATCACTCGCGATTGAGGAGGTGTTGTTTAAGAAATATTACAAACCACTATGCCATTTTGCTTGGCAGCTACTGCATGATGACGAGTCGGCAAAGGACATCGTCCAAGATGCGTTCATGATTTATTTCGATCGAAAGCATAAAATCTCGGCGAAAGATGAGGTTATTCGGCAGTTTTTGTATTCCACGGTAAAGTTTTCGAGCTTAAATCAACTTCGTCATGCAAAAGTAGATGCTAAGTATATGCTCAGCTTACCTTCTTTCGAAGATTGGTGCGATGAGGATCTTGAACTTAAATATATTCGATCCGAGGTGTTGGCCGAAGTGTATAAAGTTGTGGAAACAATGCCGGATGCCTGTAAAACCATATTTAAAAAAGGGTATTTGGAAGGGTTGTCTACGAAAGAAATTGCTGAAGAGCTTAATATTAGTGTGAATACAGTAAAAACACAGAAAAGACGCGCAATGAGAGTATTGTTTGATAAACTTGATCCAGAAGTTTTAGTGGCTTTATTCACGATTTCAAAATTTATTTAAGTTTTTTTTAATTTTTCTGTCACCCATTTTTTCGAATTAGGTTTCTTATGTATAAGAAACCATGAACAATAAGCAACCTCCTATTTCAAAGCTCATCATTAAGTTCCTTCAAGACGAACTTAATGATCAATTGGAACAGCAACAGCTCGATAGCTGGTTAGATTCGAATAGCAAAAACCGTCAATTTATTGAGGAACTAAAACGCTATGCGAATGTAGAGGAGGATGTACAAAGCATGGCTCGCTTCGATGAGGATCACGCTTGGCAAAAGCTGAATCAAACCCGCCAAAAGAGAAACTCTCGCCGTCTTTATCATTTTACATCTCGTGTGGCAGTGCTGTTGATATTCTTGTTGGCTGCTACAGCAATTTCTTACCAAGCCTGGTTTGGGAATACTAATGTTATATCGAACAAAAAGATTATAGCCGATAAAACAGGTATTTATAAAAACGATGTGTTGCCTGCCGATACTTCGGCGCAGTTGATTCTGGCAGATGGTAGCGTGATCTCTTTAGGCAATACCAATATGCACATTCAAGATGGTACTATTCATCTAGAAGACGATCATGGTATAGTTTTAAATGAAGAACTGTCTCATGATACGCCAGTATATCATACACTTTCTGTACCGCGGGCCTCTTTTTTCAAAATGATATTGCCTGATGGTACTAAAGTGTGGCTCAACGCCATGTCTCAACTACATTTTCCTGCTCAATTTCCTCAGAATGAAAGACGTGTCGTGCTAGAAGGCGAAGGTTATTTTGAAGTGGCAAAAGATGCTGAAAAACCTTTTTATGTAGAAGCGTCTGGAACCTCAATTCGCGTGCTAGGGACACATTTTAATGTTAATTCTTACAGAGGTCGCACACGCGCAACATTGATAGAAGGGAGTGTCGAAGTGCATAGTGGCGATCAGCTAGCAAGATTACTGCCAGGGGAAGAGGCAGATGTACAGCGCAACGGAATTAAAGTGTCGCTAGCGGATATCGATAAAGTTGTCGCTTGGAAAGAAGGAGAATTTCGATTTAAAGGGGATAACATTGCGACGATCGTGACTCAACTAGGGAGATGGTACGATTTGGATATCAAGTTTTCACGATCGGTAGATCTCAATAAACATTACAGTGGAAGTATTAGTCGCAAATCTACGCTAACCGAAGTGCTCGCCATGTTGACTCATGTGAGTAGCCTTCATTTCGAAGTCAATGACAAACAATTGCTAATTCATTAAAGTACATTATACCAAACACTGATCTTCAACTTATGAATAATCTACGGAACAAACCAACTTAATCGTTTTAGTGCAAAATGACTGAGACAAATTCTCAGCACCCTATTTCTAACCTGTAAAGCAGAACACTTTTGTTCGCCATTTAACTTATTAATTTTTATGAATAACAACTATAATCGATTGTTGGCATTCAAGCTCTGTGTGGTTATTATACTAACCATGATTACCGGAGCCTATGCCGCCGGTTTTGCGCAGAAAGTCTCCCTTTCTGTCAACAAGGCTAATCTGGAAGAGGTTTTCAACACGATCTCTCGTCAGACAAATTATCGTTTTTTATACAACGACGACGTGATCAGGTCTGCTGAACCTGTATCTATTAATGTAAAAGATGCTGCGGTGGAAGATGTGTTAAAAAAGGTGCTGAACAGCAACCTATACACATTCAAAGTGATCGCCGAGACCATCACAATCAATGTGAAACCAGGAGTCACTACTCCGACACCTAACAGAGCCAATCTAGAATCATGGCAAGGTACCGTCCGGGGTACGGTCAAAGGGCCAAACGGTCTGGTGTTGTCAGGTGCTACGATCAAGATATTACGTACAGGTCTGGTGCGTACGGCCGATCAAGACGGAAATTTCCAAATCGCTGCCGCTGGCAATGATGTGTTAGAGATTTCCTTTGTGGGCTATCAGAAAGCCACTGTTCGTGTGGAGAACAGACAAACGATTGCTGTCGTCTTGCAAGAGTTATCTGCTGAAATCGAAGCAGTTAATGTGATCTCTACCGGATATCAAACACTCGATAGAAAGCACTTTACGGGTGCAACTTCCCGTGTAAGTGCGGAAGAAGCAGAGCGTTTTGGCGTGCCAGACGTGTCGCGAATGCTAGAAGGACAGGCAGCAGGTGTATCTGTACAGAACGTATCGGGTACATTTGGGGCAGCACCTAAAATTCGTGTTCGTGGAGCAACTTCTATCACTGGTGACAACAAGCCGCTGTGGGTAATTGACGGTGTTATCTTAGATGACTTAGTGAATGTCTCTAACGAAGCTTTATCTTCTGGAGATCCCAATACCTTATTAGGTTCATCCGTAGCAGGTCTAAATCCAGATGATATTGAATCGTTCACCGTACTAAAAGATGCTGCCGCAACGGCCTTGTATGGAGCTGCCGCAATGAATGGGGTAGTCGTCGTAACTACTAAGAAAGGACGCAACACAGAAGGTGCAGTCAATGTAAACTACTCTGGGAACTATTCCACCTATATCAAGCCCAATTATCGTCAATTCGACATTATGAACTCTGCCGAGCAGATGTCTATGTTGATCGATATGGAGAATATGGGCTATTTCAACCACTCTGGAGTATCTCGTGCCAATACTACTGGCGTTTTTGGAAAGATGTACAACCAAATGTATGACTACAATCCAACGAATGATACATTTGCTTTGCGCAATGATGCACCATCGCGTTATGCCTTTCTACAACGCTATGCGAATGCTAATACCGATTGGTTTGATTTATTATTTCAATCGAGATTGATTCACGATCACTCCTTGAGCATCAGTGGTGGTACGGCAAAATCGCAGAACTATGTGTCCACCAGTTTTATGCATGATAAAGGTTTTACGATCGGTAATGAAGCTAAGCGCTTTACTGCTAACGTGCGTAATAACTACAATTTTAATGATAAATTGAGGGGAGAGCTATTATTTACTGGAATGATCCGAGACCAAATGGCGCCGGGAACATTGACACGAGCATCAGACCCCGTTTATGGTAGTTTCTCTAGAGATTTTGATATCAATCCCTATTCTTATGCTTTAAATACCAGCCGTATCATTACTCCTTACAACGAAGATGGTTCGCTAGAATATTTTACCAGAGAATATGCGCCATTCAATATTCTAAATGAGTTAGATAATAATTACATGCACCTCAAGCAGATGGATATCAAGGTACAGGGAGGTTTGCGGTACGATATATTGCCACAGCTTACCTATTCCGTAGATGGTATGTATCGGTATGTAAATAACGAAAACCAACATATCATGACGGAATATTCCAATGCTGCACAAGCTTATCGGGCCAATCAGGATCAAACCATCAATGGGGCTAACCGATTCTTGTATGCCGATCCAGATTTTCCAAATACAGATAGATTCGTCGTACTGCCGAACGGTGGATTTTTCAATACGAGGAATGATAATATGATCAGTTACTATGTACGTAACAACTTGGAGTACAATCAGCAGTTTGGAGATCACTCTGTACAAGGATTTGCGACATTAGAAATCCGTAAAAATGACCGTCAAAACCACAACTTTACCGGGCCGGGAATGGAATTCGATAATGGTAACTTAGTTTTGGGTAACTCGCGCTTTTACAAAAGATTATTCGAAAGTGGCGGTGCACCATTTGGTATGTGGTATGCCTTTGATCGTCAAGTAGGTTTAGCATTCCGCGGAGCGTACAACTACAAAGAAAAATACTCTTTAAACTTTACTACACGATACGATGGATCTAACAGAATGGGTAAGTCTACCACGGCACGCTGGTTGCCAACTTGGAACCTTTCAGGTGCTTGGGACATTGATCGCGAAAACTTCTTCAATCAAGATAATGGCGTGGTTTCCAGTTTGAGACTTCGCGGTACTTATGGATTAACAGCAGTAATGGGTAACGCATCTAATGCCATTGCCTATTTTCAGAACGGCCTTACCTATCGCCCGTATGAAGATGAGCGCGAAGGGAAGATCACGATTGCTGGTTTAGAAAATTCGGAATTGACTTGGGAAAAAATGTACGAAAGTAACTTCGGTACAGATATCGGGCTCTTCGATAACCGCTTGGATGTTCACGTAGATTATTATCGTCGTAACATGTTTGACCTTATCGGAGCTGTACGTACCAGTGGTATTGGCGGACAATTTATAAAGACCGCAAATTACTCCGATATGATAGGCCAAGGTGTGGATGCGGAAATTGGAGGATTTCCAATTCGCAAAGAAAACTTCCGTTGGAGAACCTCTTTAACTTACGGGTATAATAAAACAGAAATTACTAGGCTAGATGTCAATTCTAATATTTGGGATTTAGTCCGTGCAGAAGGTGGTGCTTTATTAGGTGGTCCTCACCGTGGTATGTATTCCTTGAATTTCGAAAAATTATCTGCAGAGCGGGGTTACCCGATGTTTACCGGTCCAGACGGTAGACCCGGACAGACGTATTTCTGGTTGCAGGATACCGATACCGAATTTTTGGAATATCACGGTCCAGTTGATCCGGTGCACATGGGAGGATTTTACAATAGATTTGAATACAAAAACTTCTCGCTATCCTTCTTAATGAAATTCTCATTCGGAAACTATGTTCGCTTACAACCGGCGTACTCAGCACAGTATTCTGACATATACAACGTATCAAAGGATCTGATCAATCGCTGGCTTTATAAAGGTGATGAGCGCTTAGTCGTTATACCGTCTATTATCGATGCCTATGCAAACAATGCAGAGCTGATCAGTGAAACGGGATCGCAAAATGGGGCATCTTACACGTACAATGCCTATAACTACTCGACGGAACGTGTAGCAAAAGGAGATTACATCCGCTTATCGCAAGTCACATTTGGTTATGCGTTGCCGCGTAGCGTGCTGAATACATTGAGGATGCGTACGGGAGCCGTGAATTTTGTGGCCAATAACCTATTCATTCTCTATGCGGACAAGAAGTTAAATGGTGTGGATCCTGAATTTTACAGTACAGGTGGTGTGGCGTTGCCTGTGCCGCGTCAGCTTACGCTTTCCGTAAAATTGGGCTTTTAAAAGAAAACGATATGAAAAAGAAACTAATAGCAGCTTGGAGTTGCGGAGTGATACTCCTTTCACTCTTCTCTTCATGTGAGAAATATTTGGATCAGAATCCGGATATGCGAGCCGAGTTGAATACCACAGATAAAATTAAACGCTTGGTGACTAATGCTTATCCTGGTCAAAATTACTTGGCCATGATGGAGACCTATTCCGACAATGTGGAGGATAAAGGCGTGGGTGATCTAAACGATCCTGTTAGATCGCTGTACTTTTGGGAAGATATAGCGGATAATGGCACCTCGACACCCACTTCCTACTGGAATGCGTGTTATTCGGCCATTGCGTCAGCAAATCATGCCTTGCGAGCCATAGAGCAGCAGCCAGACTTAGGCGCAGCCGTATTGCCTTATAAAGGCGAAGCGCTTGTGGCTAGGGCTTATGCGCACTTTATGTTGGTCAATTTGTTTGCGAAGGTGTACGAAATCGGTGGTGCTAATAATTCTCCCGGTATCCCCTATGCGACAGATCCTGAAACAAGCGTAATCCAAGAATACGACCGTGGTACCGTCGCTAGCGTATATGCAGCGATACGGGCAGATTTGGAAGAGGGTATTCCTCTTTTAAATGGTGGTACTTGGGAAGTGCCTAAATACCACTTCACTCCAGCGGCAGCGCACGCATTCGCTTCTCGATTCTACCTGTTTACAGGCGAGTGGGAGAAAGTAGTTTCTCACGCCAGCGCCATTTTTGCAGGTGGTGACTTTACCGGTCGTATCCGCCCGTACAATTCCACTTTCAGAACGATGTCGTTTGAAGAAACTAGAATTGCCTATACTCGGGCCAATCAACCTTTTAACTTATTGATCAACGAAACGTATTCCAATTACCAACGATTCACAGGTTCACGCTATGCAATGGGTGTTCGGATTTTTAACGAAGTGTATAACGGACAGACTGCCGCAGGAAACAGTTTCTATAATTTCGGACTTTCTTACGGGCCGCCGCACTATACTACTTACATCTGGCGAGAACACTTCCACGTAACGGATGCAGCGGCAAACATTGGATTCCCGCAATTGATGGTACCCGTACTCGTGACGGATGAAGCTTTGCTGAGCCGCGCAGAAGCGCACTTAGAGTTGGGCAATAATGCTGCGGCCTTGGCAGATTTGAACCTGATAGCAAGCAATCGCGTGAGAGACTACAATCCTTCAGCGCACGCCGTTACCGCAGAAAAATCGAAAGTACATTTCAACCTTACCGATGACAAGCAAGCGCTGATTGAAACGACATTAGAATTTAAGCGTTTGGCGTTTATTGATGAGGGCTTGCGTTGGTTAGATATCATTCGCAAGAAGCTTCCCGTACGACACAATGTAATTGATGCGCAAGAAAGAGAATCATTTATAGACTTGGGGCCTGAAGATCCTAGACGTGTGTTTCAAATTCCAGTAGATGCTAATTTATCTAATATTGCACCTAATCCAAGATAATCAATGAAAAGTATATATATAAAAGGATTTGCACTAGTAAGTATTTTGTTGCTTGGTGCTTGTCGCGACAACGAACAACTAGATATCGATTTATCAAACTACGATACGTTTGCTCCGGGGCCTGTTGATGATTGGATTCGGACCAATTTAACCGATCATTATAATATCGATGTAGTATACCGCTATCAGCGTAATATGCACGACGTGGATCGAAATGTTTCTCCTCCAGATCAAGGTAGAGTGATCCCGCAGATGTCTATCGTATTAGAAGGCTTTTTGAAACTCTACGAAAAAGTGGGCGGTACGACTTTTATCAAAACCTACACCCCGAAACAATTTGCCCTATTTGGAAGCGGTAATTACCGCCCAGATGGCGTGGTGATTGCCGGAACGGCGGATGCCGGAAGACGCATTACTTTGTATGGGTTGAATGGATTGAATGAAACCAATGCAGGATCTGTTTTGGGCAATTTGGGTGTGGTGCATCATGAGTTTGTGCACATCTTAAATCAAATTCGTTTCATCCCACCTAGTTTTGAGCAAGTCAGTCGCGGAGATTACTTCTCTAACTGGAATAGTCCTGATAATCCAGAGTCTCTGAGCCGCTCTTTGGGGTTTGTTTCTCAGTATGCGCGGCAAAACATTGGCGAGGATTTCGCTGAAACAATGTCGTCGCTGATTGTCAACGGACAGATCGGGTACAATAAGTATGCAGCAGAATCTGGAGAAGTCGGGCAAGATCGCCTAAAGCGTAAAGAAGCCGTGGTCAGAGATTATATGGAGCAAAATTTTGAGATCAATCTTACAGAGCTTCAATACGAGTTTGCGAAAATAATGAGCGAGAAGTATAATAGCTCGGCATTTACATTCAATAGCGCGTTAGCTTCTAATGCGGTTTCACATATTGTAGTGAACAACACCGCTTCGTATCACAATGAACACGGACGTTCTCAAGCATTTCAGGATCAGGTTTATGGTCCATCTAGTGCAAGTTTTGCGGCTAGTGGTCAGCCATTAAATAGATTTGAGGTACATTTTCAATCTAGCACCAAGATGACGATACGTGTTAGTTTCGGCGGATTTATGGCGTATTACGATTTTGATATTGCCAATTCAAATGGTCGTTACACCTTTACTTTTTCCGAAACGCAGGGCACTGGAACCGTGTATAACAACGGTAATGTAGGGTGGGTACTTCTTGGTGCATTCCCTATATTGGAGTATTTCTCAAACAATACTTTTATTCCTGATTGGTTCCCCCGGAATGTGGATCCAACGGTGGATACGTACTTAAAATATGCTGGATTTTCTACAGTCAGTGACCCAGCGAGTTATTTTTACGGTGAATTTATATCAAGATAAGGAGTTATGAAGAGATTATTATATATACTTGGAGCGATCATTTTCCTTTCCAGTTGTGATCGGTCAAACGAAGTCGAGTTAGTCATTGGAGAACCATCTGAACGAATAAGTGACACGTTGGCACGTGTACAATCTACTTTAATTGGCGCTCCGAATGGTTGGGTCGCCTACACGACAACGGAACGTAACGGTGGTTACGGATTTTACTTCAATTTTCAAGAAGACAATAAGCTACAGATGGTAGCGGATTTGACCAATGCTTCGGCGACAGAAATAAAAGAGTCTACTTATCGTGTGCGACAGATTATGGCTGCTACATTGGTATTCGACACCTACACCTACCTCACGATGTTACAGGATCCTGATCCAGGAAGCTTTGGTGGTACTGCAGGGCAGGGAATGGGAAGTGACGTGGAATACGAATACCAGCGCATGACCAGTGATAGTATGTTTTTTACGGGTAGAAGGTTCAAAAAAGAGCTTGTATTGGTGAAGGCCACTAGCGCGCAGCAGCAGAGCTATATGGGCGGAGAGTATTTGAGTGCAATCAATAAATTTCGCGAGTTTTTTGCTAATACACCAAATCCATATATCCCACTCGATGGATTGCGCTATGCATTGACCTCCAATCACAATAACAAGGCGATAAGTATCACCGCTTTGAATAATGGCGATGTGCTGCAGTCTGTGGAGAAATTTTATTATACGCTACAAGGAGCTGCACCAACACATACACTAGTGAGCGGCGATTTGCGCGTGAAGAATTTGTTTTTCCAAGGGAATGATTTGTACGCTACGCTGTATACTGGCGAGAATATCAAGGTAGAAAGTTCTAGCACGCCAATCCTTCCGCTACACTTAACCATGGGAATTGGTTATGTTGGAATTAGAAGCCCATGGCTGACATACTTTCAGGGAACGTCTCCTAAGGGATTGGATATTCTTAAAAGATATCACGACGGTATAGTTACCTATGCTACAGGTTATGTGCTGAATTATGGCTATCTCGATATATCTTGGAATGTGAATAATCGTCGGATTACAATTGCTGGATATTCCAGTAATGATGGCGGAGTCAATAATTTTTGGGCAACTAATGTAGTGTATGATTATGAATTGGATAATGAGACAGGTGTCTATACGCTAACATTCCGTTCGGGTCCATCTGGAGGTTATACAGCTCGCGTTCTAGATCAACTTATGACTTTCTTAAATAGTAGTCGTATACGTTTAGATTATTACGTTTCAGGCGGAGATTTGTATGGGCAAATAATTGGTGTTGATGATACGGATGTTGTTATGACATTTCAGTTGCGCTAAACAGAAACTAAATAGTGGCAAGGTAGCTATTGGAAAGTTCATCTTGCTACTATCGATTACTCCAATAACGGAGTGATCTTTAAACTTAAAAAAATACTAATATGGCATTTAGAACAATATTTTTCATTCTAGCGATGTTAATATCGCTACTCTTTGGCTGTGCCAAAGATGACTCGCCCGATTCCTCTCTAGTAGGAGAGTGGACGGCAAACGATACCCATAAAATCACGATCAATGGAGATCAAACTACGCATACTTCAGATGTCGTGAATAGGGATTTCCGCCCGAGGATAGTTTTCAATGCAAATGGTACCGGAACAAAATATCTGTTCGATGAAGCCAATGCTTCTATTCAGGAGACATTTACTTACTCTGTGAATGGAGATCACATGACCTTAGTGGAGGGGACTACAAGTTCTAATGTGATGTATTCAATTCAAACGTATAATTCTATTGTTAGATTGATTATCACCACCAATGTGGAAGAACCCAACGGTGTGAAGATCGAAACCCGAGAGCATTACATTAGAAAATAGAGCTAACTTTTTTGTATAGTTATAGATAACCCTTAGACCAATTTGGTCTAAGGGTTTCATTTTGGTGGTTAATCTACCATGTAATTGAAATTGAGTTGGATTTTTTCGTTTTCGAAAAACGAATTAAAATGCTAGAACCATTTTTAATTGTTTAAAAATGGAAGATGTGTACTTGGATAGAAGTGTTCCAAACACCTGAATGGATCTGTATTATTTGCTAACGCAACCAGAATTGGCTTGCCATTAGAAACTTGTACAAACTTCCACAGATTGTTTGATCCGAAGTGAGTAGAAGGAACGTAATAGCCGTCTGGTAAAAGTTTTTGGAGAGAAATATCCATGTAGTATCTCTGATTGGTGGGGTTATAGAATACTTGTGTAGATGGAAATGGGACATAGTGTTCACTACTTCCATTATATCTTCCGATATGACTGTGGTAGGCGGTGTAATAATAAACAGTTGATGTTAGTAGTTCTAAGCTCTCATTTAACCCTGTATTATTCACTAAGTGATTACAATTTATAGAGTGCTGTGTTACCATGCACTCTACAAATCTATATACCATGAGTGCAGTACCATAGGGGGTAGCAATGCCAATTATTAGATCGGCTAATTCTTTACCCATTGCTATAGCCTGATCTCTCGATACACCGTTCGACTTTCCGTCGAGTGCGTCCATTGCCTCTTGCATGATTGTACAAGGAATAGCAGCTTTCAGTAGACAAGTAACAAGTTTAGATGTTTGATCGCATGGTGTAGATGAACTTGTATTAGGTAGGAGTTCATATGCATTGTAAGCTGTGATTATAACTCCAAGTGCACCTATCGATGGATTGTCAAGCGAACCAAACGCATCGATGATCTGTTGATTGGTGTAGCCATAGTTGTTTCTTAATAAATTTAGTGAGTTACTTATTATGTTTTGCCCAATCAAAGTTTGCTGTTGGTAACTCAAGTTAGGAAAGTCGACACCATTTAATTGACCAAAGTTGAGAACAGCGTTCGTGATAACCTGATCATCATTGTTTGGAGGAACGGGGATGTTTGCATTGGGATCGTCGAGGTTTTTTGTATTTGAAGATGTTTCTTCTTGATTTGTAAAGTTTCCACTTTCTAGTGTTTCTCGTGAACAAGAGTTCCAGGTGATTAATAGAATGGATAATATTAAGACTTTTGGCAAGATTTTTTTCAAAACATTCATATTTGGCTATTATTTTTAAGGGGCTAGTTTTGTTAGAAATGTTAATCATTTTTCTATTTTAAATTTCAATTTAAAATTGATCAAGGCGGTATTTTTTGTAATGACGTTGTCATTTTTTTAAGTTGTTAGGTGAAGTTTAGTTTTTGACGGATAATTAGTTTTTCATTTAAAGAGGTAGCTGTTTGTTGGTTTCAATGATTTCATTTTCAGCGTCTTTTATAAATATAGGGAATTTTTCACTACTTGGGTATAAAATTTATTTTGAGAACTTTGTAGCTTTTTTACCAGATGGTTTTACTGGATTGCAAATAATCTTCGTATTCATTTTAGGCGGCAAGACTTTGTTGTCCATTGTGTAACTGGGGTAATTATTGCACGATTAAAGTAAAGGTTAAATCAATACGATGAGATCTCATACATGAATGAGATCTCACAGGATGAATACAATCTATTACTTTTAAGAACAAAGCCACCGTGTTTTTTCACGGTGGCTTTGTGTTACAGAAAGATCTACTGGATTACTCAAAATCTGGCGGTGTTTCGGTTTGCAGTTCAGCATAATTTTTAAAATTATCCAAAATGGCTTGCCAACCTGCACGCTGGAATTCTGGTTCGTGTATATCCTCAGGATCGAAAATGGTCGTCACCAAAACACCTTCGGCTGTTTCAGAGAAATGTGTATTTACCTTGCGTCCGTCGGTGATCGTATACGCTAGGTGATCTGGTGCCGATACGTCTGTGTACACCGCTTCAAAGTCAAAGCCTGTTGTCCCATCTTTTGCCTCCATACGTGCTTTGTATTCACCGCCCGGCTGTAGATCTACTGTTGCGCTTGGACAGGTCCAGTCGTCGGAAGCAAAATTCCAATAAATAATATGCTCGGGATTGGTGTAAAAATTCCAAGCTGCTTCCAGTGTGGTGTTGACGGTAGTGGAAATGGTAATAGCCGTTGTGCTCATGTCTTTTTTAAATTAATATCTTGTTCTTTTTTTCTAAAGCGAATGATACGTTCGATTAAAGCAAGGGGTAAATTATCCTTTAACGGAAATTGGACGGAGCCTTTTCCTCGCTTATAGACCGCTAAGTCTTTCGCAAAAGCTTCATGTCCGCTAGGCGTAGCATAAAATCCTATGTGATTTTTAAATGCAGCAAAATAGATCAAAGGCTTGCCATGCAATTTATAGGCCGGCATGCCATATGAAATACTTTCATCTGCATCAGGTGCTATGGTGTGAATTAAGCGACGAATCTCCGATAGCCTATTTTGTACTTCGGTAGGAAACGAGGCGATGTATTCATCCACATTAGCCCACACGGGTGTGTTCATATTGCTTTATATCTTGTGTAAAATAAGCGTGTCGAATATCATGCCTAAAATTAATTCTTATAAAAAAATAAGCCTCCCCATCTAGGGAAGGCTTATGATAAATCTAAATGGTCGATCAGGGGATATTAGACTTCGCAGATCGCCTTTAGTATTTCTAAAGCTTTTGGCCAGGTTTTGTTCATATGATCCGCATACTCGCCATCATCGCTAACCTCAACGCGTACCGTAGTTACCCCATCCTTTTGTTCGTAATAGTAGTTTTCAAATGCGTCATCCCATCCAGCGACTTCCGGACCTTCCGTGATTTTCTTTCCATTTTGCAACATACCATAATGATGAATAGAGATAAATTCATTCGGATCGTGTTCAACTATTTCGGCGAGCATGCCGTGTTTTTCACCATTCCTGTCCAATGATGTGAAGCAAATTTTGTCACCCTTATTCCAACCGCCTTCGAAGTCAGATGTCGAGCTAAAGGGCTTTGTCCATTCCTGATACGTTTTTCTGTCGATCATTGTTGCTGCGACCTTATCGATCGGCGCATGAATGTCTATAGTATAGTTTAATCTGTCCATGATCTTCTATTTTTGATATCTTTTATAGGTTAAATCGGAAAATTAATCATCCAGCGTACGCCAAATTTGTCGGTGAAAGATCCAAAATAATCGCCCCAAAACATGTCTTCCATAGGCATTTCAACTTCGCCTTCGGCGGAAAGACCAGCAAATAGGCGATCCGCTTCTTCGCGGCTGTCGGGCGTAATGGAGATATAATGGTTATTGCCTTGGTGCAGGACGTGTCCAGCACTTTTTAAGCAGTCTGATGCCATTAGGTATTGCTGCTTACCGAGCGGTATGGATGCGTGCATCACATAATTCTTTTCTTCGTCTGGGATGTCTGCATTAGGCACATCCCGCATAAACTGTAAAGTAAGTTCGCCACCGAAAACAGACTGGTAAAAGCGGAAAGCTTCTTCGGTTTTACCTTCAAAATTGAGATAAGGATTTGCAATCATTTTTTTAGGGTTTTATCGTATTTGCACTAGTGTAAAATAGGCAATCATATGTTATCTGGACAAAACTAAGCGTTTCCGAATCTTTCCCACTTGTCCTATGACAAGAAATAAATTCAACCGATGTCTTTACGGATTCGACTTAGGGAGGTGTCTGTAACGCCAAGATAGCTAGCAATTTGTTTTAGGGGGGCGTATTTGATCACCTGAGGTTTGTTTGCGATAATGTTTAAATACCGTGCTCGGGCTGACAGGGTGATGATATCGATGGATCGTTGCTTGAACTGAAAGAGTTTATTGGTCATCCACAGGCGACCCCATTCACTAAAACCGGGGATGGCATGAAATAACTCTTGAAAAATGCCGTAAGGCAACACCCATCCGCTGCCATCGGTTATCGCTTGCATATCCTCTTGAAGTGGCGTTCACTGAAATAGGGAAAGTACTTCAATAACGACTTCATGATCGCCAAAAAAATCCGTAGTTATCTCATCTCCATGGTAATCATGTGTGAAAGAACGAATGAGCCCACTTTCCAACACTAAATATTCGTTTAGCACTTTGCCGCGTTCGTAAAGCACTTCCCCCTTCGTGAAATGCCTTGGCTGATGTGCATCCATCAGCCGCTGAATATCTTCCGGATTAAGCAGGGGATGTTGATACACTTGTGATAAAATACGCTCTTTCATCTTCTTAATGGATAGTGGATTATACGAATATAAAAAAGCCTGTCCATTATTTTTGGACAGGCTTTGATAAGTTTTGAAAAACTAGCTACGCATACGAGAAAATGGCATCTTTAGACTCTAGTTCCGAATAACCCATCAGGTATTCATCCACTTTTCTGGCGCATTCGCGGCCCTCTGAAATGGCCCAAACAACCAAAGATTGACCTCTGCGCATATCGCCCGCAGCGAAATATTTAGTTTTAGAAGTCTGATATTCTCCTTCTTTTGCATTCACGTTTCCGCGTTCGTCGTAAGAGATACCAGCTTGGTCTAATAAGCCTTCGTGTTGAGGATGCAAGAAGCCCATTGCTAAGGTCACCAGCTCACAAGGAATCTCTCGCTCCGATCCTTCCACCTCGTTGAATTTGGTTGGTCGGCCATTAGCATCGGTTTCCCACGCTAAGTCGACGACTAAAGCCGCGCGCAGATTGCCCTGCTCATCACCTAAAAATTCCTTCGTGCTTACACTCCAATATCTGTCACAGCCTTCCTCGTGCGAGGTTGTCGTCTTTAACAGCATAGGGTAGGTTGGCCATGGCATTGCTGCGGTACGCTCCTTCGGAGGTTGTGGCATCAATTCAAATTGGGAAACGCTTTTAGCTCCTTGACGATTCGATGTGCCGACGCAGTCGGAACCTGTATCGCCACCACCAATGACCAATACATTTTTCCCGGTAGCCGTGATTTCTTCTACTTCGATAGGGGAGCTGCCTACTCGTTTGTTTTGTTGCTTCAAGAACTCCATGGCGTAGTGTACACCTTTCAATTCCCTTCCTGGAATGTTGAGGTTACGAGGAATAGTCGATCCGCCGGATAGTACTACGGCATCGTACTCTTCCAACTCACTCGTCGGTACGTTTTTGCCTACTTCTGCATTCGTTCTAAATTCAATGCCCGACTGCTGCATGATATCCACCCGACGGTCAATGATCGATTTGTCCAATTTAAAATCAGGTATGCCGTAGCGTAGGAGACCGCCCACTTTATCATCTCTTTCATAAACCACGACATCGTGCCCTGCTTTATTGAGCTGCGCTGCTGCAGCTAGGCCAGCAGGCCCTCCGCCTACAACAGCTACTTTTTTTCCTGTTTTCAGATAGCTCTTAAGCGGTTGCACATAACCTTTCTTAAAGGCGATTTCAATGATGTGTTTTTCAATCTCTTCTATAGAAACCGGTGGTTTGTTGATGCCTAATACGCAGGCAGCCTCACAAGGTGCCGGACAGATCCTTCCGGTAAACTCCGGGAAGTTATTGGTAGAAACTAGTATTTGGTAGGCTTCTTCCCACTTGGCATCATATACCGCATCATTGAATTCGGGGATTACATTGCCCAGTGGGCAACCGGAGTGACAAAATGGAATGCCACAATTCATGCATCGAGCCGCCTGATCATTGAGCTGCTTATCGGAATAAGGTTGTACAAATTCCTCATAGTTTTTTACGCGATTGCCTGCCGCATCTTTCTGTGGAGCGACTCTATCATATTCTAAAAATCCTGTTGGTTTTCCCATAACTTTTCCTCCGCTAAGCGACCACTAATTTTTTATTTAACACATTTTTGTATTCTCTTGGGAATACTTTAATGAACTTGTATTTTTCATTTGCCCAATGCTGCAAGATATAAGATGCTCGCGCACTATTGGTGAGATGGATATGTTTCTTCAAGAGCACGATGATCTCGTTTTCATCTTCGGTATCTAAAGGATCCAGATCCACCATCTCTTGATTACAATTATCTCGGAAGGTTTCATTGATGTCGTAAATCCAAGCGATTCCTCCGCTCATACCTGCCGCAAAGTTTCGACCGGTAGCGCCTAAGATCAATGCTCTACCTCCCGTCATGTACTCACATCCGTGATCGCCAATACCTTCTACCACTGCCGTAGCTCCAGAGTTACGCACCGCGAAGCGCTCGCCCGCTAAACCATTTATGTATAGATGTCCGGTTGTGGCACCGTAGAGTGCTACATTGCCAATGATGATATTATCTTCCGGCGTGAGTGTGCTTTCCTTGGCCGGGTAAATTGCTAGCTGAGCACCTGACAGACCCTTACCTACATAATCGTTGGCTTCGCCTTCCAGTTCGAATGAAAGCCCTTTAGCAGCAAATGCACCAAATGATTGTCCGGCAGATCCTTCAAATTTGAAATTGATGGTGTCATCAGGCAGACCTTTTGAACCATAAATTTTAGAGATCTCATTGGATAGCATGGTGCCGATTGTACGATCGGTATTCTTCACTTTGAAAGTGCCGAATACAGGATCTTTGACTTCTAAAGCGCGTTCTGCTTGCTTAAGCAATGCCCAATCCAGGATCATGCTCATGCCATGATCTTGCTCTTCGGTATTATATAATGAGTCTTCAGAGAAATTTCTGGCAACATACAGGATACCGGAAAAATCGACTTTTTGTGCTTTCCAGTGTGGGATATCTTCGCGTTTTTTCAAGAATTGTGCTTTTCCTACCATCTCATTGATAGTGCGGAAGCCTAATTCGGCCATGGTTTCCCGCATTTCTTCTGCTAAGAAGTGGAATAAATGCACCACATCTTCTGGCTTGCCAGAGAAGAGCTTGCGTAGTTCTGGATCTTGCGTAGCAACGCCTACTGGACAGGTGTTAAGGTGGCACTTGCGCATCATGATACAGCCACCCGCAATTAACGCTGCGGTAGCCACTCCCCATTCTTCAGCGCCTAATAATGTCGCGATGACCAAGTCCCGCCCGGTTTTCATCTGTCCGTCTGCCTGCAATACAATCCGGCTACGTAATCTGTTTTGCACCAAGGTTTGGTGCGCTTCTGCTAAACCAAGTTCCCACGGTAATCCAGCGTGTTTCACGGAGCTTAGCGGCGATGCACCTGTACCGCCATCATATCCAGCGATTAAGATCACATCGGCATGTGCTTTGGCTACACCCGCTGCAATAGTACCTACACCGGCTTTAGAAACCAACTTTACATTGATCCTTGCCGTGCGGTTGGCATTCTTTAAGTCGAAGATGAGCTGTGCTAAATCTTCAATAGAGTAAATATCGTGATGAGGAGGAGGAGATATGAGTCCAACGCCGGGTGTAGAGTGACGTACTTTGGCGATCCATTCATCCACTTTGTGGCCAGGTAGCTGTCCACCTTCTCCTGGTTTGGCTCCTTGAGCCATTTTGATCTGAATTTCATCGGCCTGCGTGAGGTAATTGGATGTGACACCAAAACGGGCAGAGGCTACTTGTTTTATAGCCGAGCGCATGGAATCGCCATTCTCTAAAGGAGTGTAGCGTACTTCATCTTCACCTCCCTCGCCTGTATTTGATTTACCACCAACGCGGTTCATCGCAATTGCTAAAGTACTGTGCGCTTCATGAGAAATGGATCCGAAAGACATGGCACCTGTCGCAAAACGTTTCAGAATCTCACTAGCTGGCTCTACTTCATCTAGTGGTACAGGTATGCGATGCTTCGCAAAGTCTAGTAAACCACGTAGGGTAAACATACGCTCCTGCTGATTATTGATTAAGGAAGCATATTTCTTATAAGAGGAATAGTCATTGTTACGACAAGCTTGCTGCAATAAGTGTACAGTTTGTGGGTTCCACAAATGGCCTTCTCCACGTCGTTTCCACTGGTAAATGCCGCCTTCTGGTAAAATTTCCTTTGGTACGCGACCTTGTTCGAAACTTTTGGCGTGTTTAGATAACGCCTCGCGGGCGATATCATCTAAGGTCAGTCCTCCGATCCGGGATACGGATCCACAGAAGTAGGTGTCTACCACTTCCTTATCAATACCTAATATTTCGAAAATCTGTGCACCATGATAGGATTGTAAAGTCGAAATTCCCATTTTAGAAAAGATCTTTAACAGTCCTGCACATACTGCTTTTACATAGTTTTTGCGCAGCTCATCCCAAGAAAGATCGGTATCCAGTTGTTTCTCTTCTTTCATGGTGCGAATACTGGCCAAGGCCATGTATGGATTGATTGCGGTAGCACCGAATGCTAACAGACAGGCAAAATGATGTACTTCCCAAGCATCCCCCGCTTCGACCACTAAGCCTACCGCACCACGATTACCTGTTTTGATCAGGTGATGGTGCACGGCAGATACAGCGAGTATCGATGGAATTGCTGCATGCTGAGAATCTATCGCGCGATCAGATAAGATCAATACCTCGAAACCATCTTTCACGGCATCATCCGCGTAGCGGCAAAGGCGTTCTATACCTGCTTCCAGCGAACCGGGTTGTCCGTCTGCTTTAAAATAAGTTTGCAGTGTCTTCGCTTGAAATACACCAGTATCAATAGAGCGTAATTTCTCTAATTCGCCTGATGTAATGATGGGATGCTCCAGCATTACACAGTGGCAAAACTTTTTGTCCTCAATCAAGATATTGCCGGCATTACCGATAAACGTGGCTAAGCTCATCACCAAACGCTCCCTGATAGGATCGATGGGTGGATTGGTTACTTGTGCAAAGAATTGCTTGAAATAGCTAGATAAATGCTGTGGCTGATCGGAAAGTACGGCTAAAGGCACATCAGTACCCATAGAGCCAATTGGCTCATAGCCGGTAAGCGCCATTGGGGCGATTATCGTTTCTAGATCTTCCCGTGTATACCCAAATGATTGTTGGTATTTGAAGACAGATTCTTTGGATAAATAGGTGAAAGTTACACGCGGTTCCGCTAATTCCTTCAACTTGATTTTATAGTTATCCAGCCATTCGCCGTACGGTTGCTGGCGCACTAATTCTCCCTTGACCTCTTCGTCCGTGCGCACTCGTCCTGCTTCCATATCCACTACGAAGATTTTTCCCGGCTGTTGTCTACCTTTTTCGATGATCAATTCTTCTGGAATGGGTAAGGCACCGGCTTCGGAAGATGCGACAACGCGATCGTCTGAAGTAATCGCATAGCGAAGTGGGCGCAATCCATTACGGTCTAAGGTGGCGCCGATAATTTTTCCGTCGGTGAAACATAGTGCAGCAGGACCATCCCATGGTTCCATCAACGTAGCGTGGTATTCGTAAAATGCGCGTTTCAACGGATCCATCTGTGTATTGCCATCCCAAGCTTCGGGTACCAACATCAGCATGACATGAGGAAGACTACGGCCAGAATGCAATAGCAATTCGACTACATTGTCCAAGCAGGCAGAATCAGATTGTCCTTTATCCACTACTGGAAGAAGGATATCCATCTCCTCTTTGGTAAAATAGGGAGAAGACAAGGCTCTAGCGCCGGCGTAGAACCAATTTAGGTTTCCGGTCAAGGTGTTGATCTCTCCATTATGCGCCATCATACGGAATGGCTGCGCCAAAGCCCATGAAGGGAAAGTATTCGTAGAAAAACGGGAGTGTACCAACCCGAAGGCAGATATCACGCGCGCATCATGTAAATCGGTGTAATAGGTGCCTACCTGATAGGTTGTGAGTTGTCCTTTGTAAATGATCGTTTTGCAGGATAATGACGCAAAATATAGGGGTAGGGGATATTCTTGATGTTCTTTTACCTTCTGCACAATCAGGCGGCGAAGGACATACAATTTTCTCTCGAAATCTTCTGTGTTCTTGATGCCCTCCGGGCGAGAAACGAAAAATTGCACAATCTCTGGCTCCGCGCTTAATGCCGTAGGGCCGATGCCATCCCGGTTCACCGGAACATCACGAAAGCCAAGAAATTCCATTCCTCGCTCTTTCGTTGCCTCTTCAATAAGGGATCGGCAAAGTGCATTCAGCTTCTGTTCTTTTGGTAAAAATACCATACCGGCGCCATAGTAGCCCGGTTCCTGTAACTGTATGCCCAGGCTAATACATTCCTCCCACAAGAACTCGTGTGGTAACTGAATCATAATCCCCGCACCGTCACCGCTCTCTGGATCACAACCACAGGCACCGCGGTGTTCCATGTTTTCTAACATGGTTAATGCATCTGCAACCTGATTATGCGATTTTAATCCTTTTATATGTGCAACAAATCCTACACCGCAGGCATCATGCTCAAACTCCGGATTATATAACCCGGATGCCTGCAAACTATCGTACATCATACTTCCTCTATTATTTAGTCTGCTAATATAATAATAAATCCAATATTATTTTAATCAATTTTCATTTTTAGGCTCGTTATGTTGATACAAATTTAAACAAGAACTGATTATATCGTATTATTTGTATTTTATGGTTGATTTATTGATAAAATTGAAATGACAATAAATCTCCCTCTTCTCCATGAAGTACCTGCCATATTCGCGCCAAAGCAGTTGGAGTAGGGTAGATTTTATGTATCGACAAGCTTTTCATCAAAAAAGGCTACCTTTGTTTAAAAGGATTTACCATCTTAATTTTTAATAGATCATGACGAAAAACAGAGGTCCTATTTCTCAATTTATAGAGAAAAACTACCTTCACTTCAACGCTGCGGCTCTGGTAGATGCAGCTAAAGGCTATGAAACACATTTGGACGAAGGGGGAAAGATGTTGGTTTCATTGGCTGGTGCGATGAGTACGGCAGAGTTGGGTATTTCTCTGGCAGAGATGATTCGCCAGGATAAAGTGGCCATCATTTCTTGTACAGGTGCCAACCTGGAAGAGGATGTAATGAACTTGGTGGCGCATTCGCACTATAAACGTGTACCAAACTACCGCGATCTGACTCCGCAAGACGAATGGGATTTGTTGGAAAATCACTATAATCGCGTTACGGATACTTGTATTCCAGAAGAGGAAGCTTTCCGCCGTTTGCAATCTCATTTGGAAGCGGCCTGGAAGAAGGCAGAAGCGAATGGCGAACGTTATTTTCCACACGAATTTCTGTATCAGGTGGTGCGCTCCGGTGATTTAGAGCAGTATTATGAAATCGATCCAAAGAACTCTTGGATCTTGGCAGCCGCGGAAAAAAATATTCCTATTGTCGTACCAGGATGGGAAGATTCTACTACCGGTAATATCTTCGCATCTTATGTGATCAAAGGGCAGTTGCAGGCATCTACCGTAAAATCGGGTATTGAATACATGGTTTACTTGACAGAGTGGTATCGCGAGAACTCTGGTGGTAAAGGTGTTGGCTTTTTCCAAATTGGTGGAGGTATTGCGGGCGATTTTCCTATCTGTGTAGTGCCTATGATGTATCAAGATTTGGAATGGCACGATGTTCCTTTCTGGTCGTATTTCTGTCAGATCTCTGATTCCACGACTTCGTATGGCTCTTATTCTGGTGCTGTACCAAACGAAAAGATTACGTGGGGTAAGCTTGATATCAATACACCGAAGTTTATTGTAGAATCGGATGCAACGATTGTAGCACCATTGATTTTTGCCTGGATTTTAGGTCAATAATTTTACGATGTCTAACCTGCTGACAAATAACCCCATTGCGCTAAATGCGCTGATGAGTGAAACGCTTTTCTCTGTGGATTTTACCGCGGAACAGGAGGCGTCAAATAGTTTTCAGCAGGCCGAGGCACAGCAATTCAGTACTCCTCCGGCTGGTATCACCCCGGTGATCGTTCCGGAGGAGTTTATTTACCAGGGATCGGTTGAAAAGCAGATTCTTTTTATCTTACGCTATCCCGATTACGATTACTTCTCTCCTGGAGCGCAGGACGCTTTTGAGCGAATTCTATCTGCAGTAGACCTTCGCATGGAAGATGTTGCCGTGGTCAATCTAGCCAACGCGCACAACCCTAATGATTTCAAACGAATCATGCAGTTCTTCCAGCCTACACGGATTACTTTGCTGGGTGTAGAGCCTTCTTCGTTGGTGTTGCCTCCGATTCCGCACAATGCGTATATGAAAGGAAGGGTAGCTACCGTTTTCAATACCTACAGCTTTGAAGAGATGTTTACCAATGTCGAGAAGAAAAAATCGTTCTGGCTGGAATTCAAAAAATTTATAACGAATGACTAAACTGGTATTTGCCACCAATAATGCCCACAAGCTGGAAGAAGTAAAGGCGATGTTAGGGGCAGAGTTCGATTTGCTGTCACTGGCAGATATTGGCTGTACAGCTGATATTCCAGAAACAGGAGATACGTTTGAGCACAATGCGAAGCAGAAAAGTGATTATATCCTTACGCATTTCCAAATGGATTGCTTTGCTGACGATTCGGGTTTAGAAATCGATGCGCTGGATGGGGAGCCCGGTGTATATTCTGCGCACTATAGTGGTACGAGGGATATGGAGCAGAACATTGCCCTGGTATTGGAGAATTTAGGAGATAATCTGTATCGAACAGCACGTTTTCGTACAGTCATCTCTCTTTCTATTAATGGCCAACAGCATTTCTTTGAAGGGAGTGTAGAAGGTAATATTATCAGTGATGAACGTGGTGGAGCGGGCTTTGGTTATGATCCTATCTTTATACCAAAAGGCTATGAAGAGACATTTGCCCAGATGAGTGCCGAGCAGAAGAATAAAATCAGTCATCGCGCGGTAGCAGTCAAGAAGTTGGTCGCTTTTTTACGCAGTCAACAATAATTTCAATTTCTTTTCAACGCTATTTCAGCGATAGTTTGGACGTTAATACGACGGTTTTATAGGGCATATCTTCTTTCTGTTCCATTGCTTCAAACAAAATTTCAGTAGCCTTTAGGCCTTGTTCACCGGGATACTGCTCAATACTTCCCATGGGTGGGTTGTCCATATATTGCCACAAAGGATAGTTTGCGAAGCTGATGAAAAAGATATCCTGATTTAGTGCTAATCCTTTTGTTTTAACGTAGCGAATAACGTCTAGCGTCACGAAATCGTTAAAGGAAACTACTGCGGATGGTCGATCGGGCAAATTGCAAAGTGTTTCCATCGCAGTCTCATTCCCTTCCAATGTAAGATCCGTATGAACGGTGTAGTTAGGATCAAATGGGATACCTTGTTTTTTCAAGGCCATCTCAAAACTATGTAGCCGTTGCTTTGAGGCAATCATGGTATCAGGGCCGTTGATCAAGGCTATTTTTTGATGTCCGCGACTTACAAAGGCTTCAATAGCTTCTTCCATTCCTGTCGCAAGATCGCTAAATACGCGATGTACATCGGTACGCTCGGGCACGCGGTCGAAGAATACTACGGGGATATTCGACTGGCGAAGGGAATCAACGAATGTTAAATCCGCTGTGTTTTTACTGAGGGAAATTAATAAACCATCTACCCGGTGTTTCTTAAATGTCTGGACAATGTTTAACTCCCTTTGTTCATCATCTAGGGACTGACCCAAAATGACGGTATAATCTCTTTCGCTTGCGTACTGTTCGATGGAGCTGATCGCCTCCGTAAAAAAAGGTTCGACTAACATAGGCAGTATGACGCCTATTGTGAAAGTTTTCCGTTGTTTAAAGAAGATAGCTGTTTGGTTCGGTTCGTATTTTAATTCTTCGGCCATCTTTTTCACGCGCATAGTCGTCACTAAGCCAATACTTGGATGGTCATTTAGCGCGCGAGATACCGTTGACGTTGAAATGTTTAGTTTTCGCGCTATTTCCTTAATGGTCGCTGGTTTTTTATTAGCCATGAGCTAAATTAGATATAATTATTTATATTTTTTTAACTCGCGCGGCGCTCTGGGATGCAATTCTTTTACGATTTCTATTCCGTTACTATTTCCTGTCGTATTGCGAGCTGCGCGAGCTTGTGTCGTAGCTGGGTAGGCGTTATTCAAGCTATGAAAAAGTGCAGTGAACGTCATGGACTCTCTCGGATCTCCAAAATTATACAAAATGTTGTCTTGTATAGGCGTAGGATACGTGGCAGGAATACCATCCCAATAATCTGTATAACCTCTGGCGTTGATGATTTTAAACGAAGCTGCCCAAAGATCCACTCTATTCATGATGGTCTCTGGAAAGAAGCCCATGGGTTTGCCATAGGTGCTAGGGGTTGAAGTGCCTGGTTTTACAGCCTGCTGACTGCCAATAATCTCCATCCTGCGTGATCCAGCGTCTTGGTTGCCATTTGGGTTGTAGTATGCCTGCAGCGCACTAATGACTAACTCACTGGCTGAAGCGGTATTGTTACCAATCAAAAAATAGAGTTTCCGGGGATTAAGTGTTGTGCTTTTAACAAAGTTGACATCATCGAACTCTCTAGCATATCGCCCTTGACGGAGCGCTGGGTTGGTGTCGGATTTGTACATTAATTGGCGGTCGCCTTCGGTATTGATCAAATGATTGGCCAAGTATTCTGCTGCATGCACATAACCGCCTACATTGTACCGAAAATCTACGATAATATCCTGCACCTGCTCACTATTAAAACGCGAAAATATGCCATCTAATTTTGCTCTAAATGGTGTGCCTGTTCCAGAACTGGTTCGCGTTTGTTCGAAAGATGACAGCGCGAAGTATCCGATTTTACGACCTTGCAACGTATAAATGGTGTCGGCTACTAATGGGTCTATCTCGTAATTGCCATATTGCAATTCGTGGCTAATTATCACGCCTGCACGCTCCACCACAATCGTAAAAGATGGACTTTCCAGTGCTTCGGCAACCAGATTAATAGCAGTTCGGCTTAAAATGGTACCATCATTTGATAAAGGAACTTCCAAATTTCGATTCTCGTTGATCCCAACAATCTTGTCGCCGCGTTGAATGCCTACTCGCGCAGCGGGCGAACCACCTTCTACAAAACTGATATAGATGTGTGCAACCGGCGCAGCATCAACCCGAGCCAGTGTTTCGAAGATGCCATATCCATCCGATCGGTCTGCCCGCAGGTTGGTGCCGCCTGCTGATGTTTCTTCGACAAAAGAAAATCGATCAAGTGGGCCATTATATCCCGCGTGAAAAGGCGTTTGTGCTTTCATGGCATTTAAAATGCTGCGCGCATTGGTGATCAAGTCTGCATTAGTAGCAAAAAAACGGTCAGTAAATGCACTGATCGGGTTTGCATTCTCTACAGAACTGGTCCAGTAGGATTGTTGCTTAAAATAGAAGTAAATGCTGTCCGACACCAATTGTTCTGTGGTACGTGGAACAGTGGGCTCAGGCGGTGCTGTCGGAGCAACTTCTTTTTTACAGGAAGAGGCGAAGAAGAACCCATATATCAATAGCAGAAGATAGAAGGCAAATGGGCGTACCCTCGTTAGTGGGATGAGCTGCTTCCTATCAGCTTGCAGGGTTCTCAATGGTATTGTCTTCATGTCGTTTTGGCCAGATTGCTATAGAGGTATTTACGAAAAAAAGTGATTTATGGATTTAGATGATACAAACCCTGGACCTGTTGATCCAATAGAATTTCCAGGCCATTCGCCGTATTCAAGGGAGTATTAACTCGGCCGATCCGCGCCTGTGCCGATGTCGAAGCGCTGCGGTATACACCATTTGAAATATGGTACAGCGCATCGCTGAACATTTGCTCATTTTCGCTCCCTAAGGCATCAAGATATCCATCGCGGGAGTTACTTTTTTGTCCTATAAGTCCATTATAGTAATCACCCTGTCCGGCTGCATTGGTCATCTTGAAAGACGTGATATAGAGTCTAGCTGCGTTGCTCATAACGGCGCGACCAAAAGATCCTACAGGCTTCCCGTAGGTTCCGCGGCCTTGCGTCGAGATGATTTGTACATCCATATATGGTTTTAGCGCATTGATAACCAGTTCACTGGCCGAGGCGCTGGACGACGTCACCAAAAAATACACGCGATTCAGACTGAGATTATTAGTTTTATTAATCTTGATCGGCTGAAATGGTGCGTTAGTACGGGATGGATCTGTAAAACCACCAGCCGTTAGGATATCGTTCATCACATAGCTATACATGATCTGGCCGTTATGACCGGACGGTACAATCAGATTGGTCAATAGCTGGGCAGCGCTGGTTTCGCCACCACCATTGTATCGTAAATCTACCACGAGCTCTTGAATACCTGCATTGCTAAAATCGGCAAAGGCCGCTGTTAGATCTCTATGAAAGCTGTTGGGTTGTTGATTACTGATTACGTTGATAAAGGAGGTGTACGCGAGGTAACCAACTTTCTTGCCATTGGCGGGTAGTTCAATCACTTTGTTTTCCAGAATAGGATTGAGCGTGTAGCTCGTGGTTCCGTTGATGGCCACATCTTGTTCGGCTCCCGTACTCAGGTTGCGTACCCGAACCCGAGAGACATTTCCCGTGTATAATTTGTTGACTACGTCGATATTTCCGCTAATAGAATTGTTTGCGGCTGCAGTAAGATTCAGTGCTACACCATCTACACTCAACACACGCAAGCCTCTTATTAACCCGCTTTGTGCCGCCGGAGAATTCTTTTGTACAAGGCGAATCAAAATGCCGACTTTTCTGGAGGTTTCGTCAAAAAGAATAGCCTGTAAGCTTAACCCTAGGTCGCGATAAACGCCCTGTCCAATCTGTTCTCCAACGCGGTTGGTGCGGTCGATAAAACTAAAACGATCCACGGCATTGTTGTTTGGTCCGATCGGTGGAGTCAGAGCCATTAAGGCCGAAAGAACTTCTTCAGCATTGCTGTAAGTTCTAGTAAAGTTTCTGAGATCGGCGGTTGTTTTTGGCTCCGGCATGTTTTTATTCCAGAGCGAATAAGTATAGGTGAATAAATAGGTGGAGTCCTTAAGCAAAAGCTCTTGTTCTTCGGGTTGCCCGGTGATTTCCTCATCCGGGTTGATTGATTGTTCTTTTTTACACGATTGAAAAGTAAGCCCTGCAAGAGCAAGTGCCACGAGGAAGTGAAGTGTTTTTTTCATGACAATATCCGTAATAGTTTGCGTTGATGAAATGGGGGACCAACGCTATCGGATATATTCAATCTCTGCAGTATCCACACCAAACTCATCTGCAATATAAGCAAAAGGGTCTAAATTTCTGAATACCAATTCGTCTGTAAAATAAATTTTTATTTGCCGATCCCAGCCATCCCAATCCACATGTTTCAATTTATTCAATTGCAAAATCGGATTACCTTCCGTCAGGATTGCCAATTGCTTGCCGGCACTAATCAATGTCTGGAAGTTTTCTTTGATTTCATCCAATAACAAAAGCTTCAACGGTAGATGCGCATTGGCCTGCAAACGTTCGAAATTTTCAGTATAATCTTCGTTTAATCCGAATTCCTTTTGTATGGCTTGCAGCAGTCCATCGGTCTTATTGGCTTCGAATTGCGCTTTCATGAATTGCGTGATTGCTGCTGCAACAGGCTTAGACTCTGTAAATTCTACAAACTGACCAAAGAGGTAGTAAATCTGTAAGATAAAGTCGCGCTTTGCATACAGCACATCATCCACCTCAAATAGATATAAGTGTTTATCCGTCGCTGGAGTAATTCTTTTCATATTTAGCCTTTAGATAATTACGGGTAACCATGTGTCTGCCGCTAAGGCATATACCCCGTTTTGTACCATTTCGGGTGTTGGAGTTTTATCCAATAACGAATGGCCACCGTGTGCGATCAGTAGGGGAGTGTCAGACGGGATGTGTTGTGCTATTTTTTGTTGCGCACTAATGGAAGGTCGCAGGATGGTAATACCGTACTCTTCAAACAGGATGATGGATGCGCTGAGCACCTCTATTTCGGCGACTCCCAAAGGTAGCACCAAATCGATGTTCTTATCCAGACAAAGTTTCAGTATTTCGTGTGCAAATACAGGGTTGGCGGGATTAGGGATGGATTTGTAGGTGTTAGATAATACTGTTGGGATCTCCTCATTGGAGGCTAGAACAATGCTATGGTGTGGACTCAATGCCTTGGCAATGCGCTGCGCAATAGGTCTCGTCCCATAAGTAAGTAGAATGGTCGGCATAACTATTTTTTTATTCGTAGATCAGTCCGTCTCGCATATGGATTGTGCGATCGGATATGCTGGCCAGCTCTTCATTATGTGTTACGATGATAAAGGTTTGTTGCATCGTATCACGAAGGTCGAAGAACAGGCGGTGCAAAGACGCGGCATTTTCCGAATCTAGGTTTCCCGAGGGCTCATCAGCCAGTATAATCGCCGGATTATTGATGAGTGCTCGCGCCACAGAAATTCGTTGTTGCTCGCCTCCGGATAAGGCTCCAGGTTTGTGAGAGGCACGATCAGCAATGCCGAGTCGTTCCAATAATTCCATTGCCCGTTTTTCCACCACTTTTTGTGGTGCTCCCGCAATATACCCTGGAATAGATACATTCTCCAATGCTGTAAATTCAGGTAGGAGGTGATGAAACTGAAACACAAAGCCAATGTTGCGGTTACGGAAGTCACTTAATTTTTTTTCGTTGAGCTTGTGGAGTTCCTGTCCGTTGATGAAAAGCCCGCCTTTATCGGGCCGATCCAGCGTGCCTATGATATGCAATAATGTACTTTTACCTGCTCCGGAAGCTCCCACAATTGATACGACCTCTCCTTTCTGTACCTCTAGGCTTACGCCTTTTAATATCTGAAGTTCGCCATACGTTTTATAAATGTCTTTGGCCTGTAGTATCATACTGCGAAGTTACATAAAATAGCGTGAATATGATTCGGTAAGCAATAGGCAAAATTGTCGTTTACATAACAATAACTTGCCCCTTACAAATAAAAAAACTACTTTTACTGGAAATATTGAATCAATGAATATTCACGAATATCAAGGAAAAGAAATACTTAAAAGTTTCGGAGTACGCATACAAGAAGGTATTGTAGCCGAAACCCCTGAGCAAGCCTTAGATGCTGCAAAGAGATTGAAAGAAGAGTATAACTCGGACTGGGTGGTTGTAAAAGCCCAGATTCATGCCGGAGGCCGCGGAAAAGGTGGTGGTGTGAAGCTGGCTAAAAACCATGACGAGGTAGTACAACGTGCTACTGATATCATCGGGATGCAGTTGGTTACACCTCAGACAGGTCCAGAAGGTAAGAAAGTAAGCAAAGTATTGGTAGCACAGGATGTGTATTACCCTGGAGAAAGCGAAACCAAAGAGTTCTATATGTCAGTTCTTTTGGATCGTGCTTCTGGTCGTAATATGATCATGTACTCTACCGAAGGTGGAATGGATATTGAAGAAGTAGCGGAGAAAACACCGCACCTGATCTTCAAAGAAGAAATCGATCCTAAAGTAGGTCTTCAAGGTTTTCAGGCTCGTAAGATTGCGTTTAACTTAGGCCTTTCTGGCGGAGCATTAAAAGAGATGGTGAAATTCGTGTCTGCTTTGTATAAAGCATACGACTCGATCGATTCTTCTATGTTCGAGATTAATCCAGTATTGAAAACTTCAGACGATAAGATCTTAGCAGTAGATGCGAAAGTGAACTTGGATGAAAATGCGTTGTATCGCCACGCTGATTATGCAGCATTGCGTGACTTAGCAGAAGAGGATCCTACCGAAGTAGAAGCCGGTAAATCTAACTTGAACTACGTGAAGTTGGACGGAAACGTGGGTTGTATGGTGAATGGTGCAGGTTTGGCGATGGCTACTATGGACATCATTAAATTGGCGGGCGGTGAGCCAGCTAACTTCTTAGATGTAGGTGGTACTGCAAATGCAGAAACTGTAAAAGCAGGATTCAATATCATTCTTCAAGACCCTAATGTAAAAGCAATCCTAATCAATATCTTTGGTGGTATCGTTCGTTGTGACCGTGTTGCGCAAGGTGTGATTGATGCTTACCAAGAAATTGGTGATATTCCAGTGCCAATTATTGTTCGCTTACAAGGAACGAATGCAGAAGAAGCGAAAAAACTGATTGATGGATCTGGTTTAAAAGTGTATTCAGCTATTGCTTTGAAAGAAGCGGCAGACTTAGTATCTGAAGTGTTAGAAGGTTAAGTTTAGCTTACTCAGCATATATAAAAAGCCTTTCGGAATTCCGAAAGGCTTTTTTGTGTTTTGATATTTCTCCTTCTCGCAAGGAGGTTCTATACAAGTCTCTGAAAAAGATTCAACAAATAGAAGATTAAAAATTAATCCCTTTTGTCAGGCTCTATTCCCAAATAATTATAGTGAATTTCTGTTTTGCCATGCGGCGTAGGTGTCCCCTCCTCATTTAGATTAACGAATACCAGTTTATCAATGGAAAGAATAGTTTTGCGAGTGATCTTATTGCGAACCTCGCAGCGCATCGTCAACGATGTTCTACCAAAATCAATCGCCTCGATGCCCATCTCGATGATGTCTCCGGTACGAGCTGAACTGACGAAGTTAATCTCGGAAATGTATTTGGTCACGATGTTTGGATTGCCTAACTGAACGATGGCATATATTACTGCTTCTTCATCGATCCAACGAAGTAGTGTGCCTCCAAAAAGAGATCCGTTGGGATTGAGGTCTTCGGGTTTAATCCATTTTCGGGTGTAAAAATTCATATGTTAAGTGCTTGTTAGTTTTGGTAATTATTTCATCAGCATATACTGTCTGTGGTAACACTGGATATTTCGATACGAGCCACTTACAGAAAGTTAATGTGTGTAACTGCGTCGTTGTGAAAGAATAGGCTAGAACCTTTTCTAGCTAATTAGCTAAAAAGAAAGGGAAACAATGCGTTGTTTCCCTTTCTTTATTTCTTAAAACTAAGCGTGTATTGCTCGATTGTCTGTAGCGGCCAATGCAGCTTCCTTAAAGGCTTCGGTGTACGTAGGGTGCGCATGACAAATACGACCGATATCCTCTGCTGAGGCACGATATTCCAATGCCATTACTGCTTCTGCAATCATATCTGCTGCGCGAGGACCAATCATGTGTACGCCTAAAACTTCATCGGTCTCCGCATCTGCTAATACTTTCACAAAGCCATCTGTATCGCCCGATGCTTTTGCGCGGCCTGATGCTTTGAATGAAAAGCTTCCTGTTTTATATTTCTTGCCGGCTTCCTTCAGTTGCTCCTCTGTCTGTCCGACAGCGGCTACTTCTGGCCAAGTGTATACTACACCCGGAATGGCGTTGTAATCAATATGTGGTTTTTGTCCTGCAATGCGTTCTGCTACAAAAATACCTTCATCTTCTGCTTTGTGCGCTAGCATGGCACCTTTAATGACATCGCCGATAGCATATACGCCTTCTACAGAAGTCTCCAAATGCTCATTTACCGGAATTTTGTTGCCACGCTCTTCGGTCTCGATACCAATCTTATCTAAGCCTAAGCCCTCTGTATAAGCTGTACGACCTACAGCTACGATGCAGTAATCACCTTGGAAAGATACTTCTTTGCCTTTTGCATCTTCTGCGGTTACGGTAACCTCATCACCTTTAGTGGTGGCACCCGTAACTTTATGCCCTAGGAAAAACTCAAACCCAAGATGTTTTTTCAACACACGTTGTAATTCTTTACCTAAGGAAGCATCCATAGTAGGGATGATAGATTTCGCATACTCTACGACAGAAACCTTCGAGCCTAGGCGTGCGTATACCGATCCCAACTCCAATCCGATAACGCCGCCGCCAATAACGATCAGGCTTTTCGGAATTTCTTCTAGTTGTAAAGCTTCGGTAGATGTAATGATTCGCTTCTTGTCGATAGGTAGGAACGGCAAAGCAGTTGGTTTTGAGCCGGTCGCGATGATGATATTCTTCCCTTTTATCTCTTGTGCATCTGCACCTTCTTTTTCAATTTTAATCGTGTTTTTATCCACGAAGGAACCTAAGCCCTCGAAGCTATCAATCTTATTTTTCTTGAATAAGTAAGTAATTCCGGCGGTGTTTTGCGAAATCACATCATTTTTGCGATCGATCATCTTTTTGACGTCGATTTTCAAGCTGTCTAGGCTGATGCCGTGATCCGCAAAATTGTGTGCGGCATTATGATAGTGCTCTGATGTGTCCAATAAGGCTTTGGAGGGGATACAGCCTACATTAAGACAGGTTCCACCAAAGGTGCTGTATTTTTCAATAACAGCGGTTTTTAGTCCGAGTTGAGCGCAACGGATAGCAGCTACATAGCCGCCTGGCCCACTTCCGATTACAATTACGTCATACTGCATATAGTCGTGTTTTTTCTCTGTTCAAAAATACGATTAAATTAAGAATGATCGTGTCGTATACGCATAAAATTACGCTATAATTAAAAAAAACCGACAATCTGCAGAGATTGTCGGTTTTTCGATCGTTGAGATACTACTCAGCGACGATTTTTCCTTGCATGATCCCGAAATGACCTGGGAAGCTACAAATATATGGATACACTCCAGGCTCTAGGGTGAAGCTAATCTTGTCTTCCTGTCCTGGGCCTAATAGTTTTGTATGTGCTACGATGGAGCTTAGAGACGATTTTGGAATGTAATCGTTATCTGGCGCACCAGCCGCTTCACCGCCAAACGTAGGGATATCTACACCCGATTTCAAAACAACAAGATTATGTCCCATTGATTCGATCGGCAATTCGCCTACATTTTTTAACGTAATCTCAACAGGCTCACCGGCTTTTACACGAATCAAATTAACATCAAATTTCATTTGATCATTGCCTTGAACAGTCCAACTGTTAGATAGTTCCACGTTTTCAATGCCAGGTACTGTTGCCGCTTCTGAAACAGGAGCCGCTTCTTCAGAAGGAGTATTATCTTTTTTGTCTGAATCAGTGTTGCCTCCACAAGATGCTAAGCCAAATGCTAATGCTGCGATAGGGGCAATAAATAATTTTTTCATAGTCTATTTATGTTTGTATTTCAATACGAATTTACATATTATTCATCAGAATGCACTCAAATCGCTACTGTCTAAAGTAAATTCTCTGTCTTGTTTTGCTGTACCAAACTAGCGATCTTACTGTATAAGTCGATTGGATCAAATGGTTTAACAATCACATAGCGTGCGCCCACCTCGTAAGCTGCCGCTTGCTCATGCGCCAGTACTGAAGCAGATATCGTGATAATGGGCATGCTATTTTTTTCCGGATCATCCATTGCTTTAATAGCTTTAATAGCATCGAAACCACTCATGATCGGCATGTGAGTATCCATCAAGATCAAGTCATAGGTGGTCTGCTGTACAAAATCCAAAGCCTCCTGTCCATTCTTAACGATGTCTACTTCGCACCCCCAAGCTTTGAGCATGTGGGCAAGCATAAACGCGTTCAGCTCATTATCTTCGGCTACCAGGATATGTACACCATTCAATTTTGGAAAATTGATGTAAGGTTCATTAGGCTTTTGAGTCTGTATGGCCTCGCTTTTCTGAAGCCATGCTTCAAAATAAAAACTAGAACCTTTACCGAGATCACTCTCGGATCCAACTTCTCCATTCAATAGCTCGGCAAGGCGCTTAACGATGGCCAGTCCAAGTCCTGTACCGCCATATCGTTTGGTGATTGCGCCATCGCCTTGTTCGAAAGGTTGAAATATCTTCGGAAGATGATCTGGACGAATGCCGACACCGGTGTCGATTACTGTAAAGCGAATACGGTATCCTTTTGGGCCAATTTCCATTAGCTTAATGAGGAAGGTAACCGTGCCCTGCTCCGTAAATTTGAGGCTATTAGAAATAAAATTGGTAATAATTTGCTGTAACCGTAGGGCATCAAATACGACGTTTTCGGGCAAATCTCCTTGCTTCTCTATGACAAATCTAAGGTCTTTATGATCCGCTTTAAGTTTAAACATGCGGTCCATATTATCTATAAACTTCGTGAGCGAGAAGTCTTCCATTTCGATCTTAAACTTTCCAGAGTCGATACGAGAAAGATCCAGAATGTCATTGATAATCACCAGTAAAGACTGAGAAGCATTGTCCAAAATACTCAACCATTCCAGTTGCTCACTATTCAATGGTGAGGTTTTCAACACATGAATCACGCTCATGATGCCATTAATGGGTGTCCGTATTTCGTGACTCATATTAGCCAGAAAAATCTCTTTAGATTTCCTAGCGTGTTCTGCTTCTTCCTTGGCAAGCAATAGCTCCTTTCCGGAAAGTTCCAGCGCCATTTTTTTTTGCTTTACCTCTTCCTGCAAGCGGACTTGATCTACAAAAGATTTCACTTTGGCGCGCGTAATTTCAGGATTCAGCGGCTTATATAAATAGTCAACAGCGCCACTTCGCAGGCCTTCCAGAAGGTAACGATCTTCTTTCGAGATAGCTGTAACCATGATGGCCATGATGTGGCTGGTCTTGGGATTGGATTTAAGTAAGGATACAAACTCGAAACCATTCATCTGTGGCATTTGTACATCTACCATCGCAATGGTAATATCGTGGTGCCAACAAACCTTTAACGCCTCGTTGGGGTCGGTGAGCGCTATAATATGTATGCCTTCCAACTCTTCTAACAAAGCACGAAGACTAATAATATTTTCTTCCCGATCGTCTAGAATAAGTAGATTAATTTTTTTCATGCTTAGCACTCACTGTTTGATGCGACAAAAATAATCAATTATTTTACTTTTGCTATTTACTTGCCCGCAGACAGCTGGTTTTCAAAGTGATTTGATCTGTCACGTTACTTGTTATTTGATTTTTTGGTATATGTTGTATTTCCGACTTACCACCCGGAATTTGTCTTTAATGTCGTGCTTTATCAAACTTTCTTTTGTACCCAGACAGAGAAAGCCGAAAGGAGATAATGAATCGTAAAGCAACTGGAATACCCGGTGTTGCAAGTCGAGGTCAAAATAGATCAAGACATTTCTACAGGTGATCAATTGAAACTCGTTGAAGACAGCATCGGTCGCTAGATTATGAGTGGAAAACAAGATGTTTTTACGTAAGATATTGGACATGATAGCCATATCATATTTAACCGTGTAGTAGTGACCAAAAGAACTCTCTCCATTAAATCGATTGAAATTTTCGGTATAAGTTTTGATTTTCTGTAACGGAAAAATCCCTTTCCTCGCAGTCTCAATAATGGCAGAGTTTACGTCTGTACCATAAATAAAAGAGCGGTCATATAATTTGTTTTCTGAAAGCAAAATTGCCAAGGAATAGGCTTCTTCTCCACTAGAACAGCCCGCGCTCCAAACCTTTACTCTAGGAAAAGTACGTAGGTAGGAGATCACCGATGAGTTGAGTTCATGATAAAATTCGGGGTCTCTAAACATCTCCGTAACGTTTACCGTGATCTCATGCATCAAGTAGGTCTGAAAACCGGATACATTGGTGAGAGCATTTTTGAGGTCAATGAAGTCCATGTTATCCAAGCCCATAATACGCTCCATTCGCCTTTTAAGAGATGAACGAGTGTATCCAGAAAGGTCAAATCCAGAAACCTGTTTTAGCAATACGATTATTTCCTCTATCTCCTCAAATGATATGTGAGAAGATTCGCCATCTAACTTAACCATACCTGCATCAGCGCTATTAGTTTACGAATATCTATTGGCTTGCTCACATAATCGTTAGCCCCAAGTTCTATCAATTTTTCGTGATCGCCCTTCATTGCTTTGGCAGTTACCGCTATAATAGGCAACTTCGCGTATTTACGATTGCTCCTGATGTGTTCGATGGCTTCATAGCCATCCATTTCAGGCATCATAATGTCCATCAACACGATATCAAATGCGTTATTTTCATCATAAATCAAATCCAAGGCCTCTTGGCCGTTGTTGGCGATTTCAATCTGTAGATCGTGCTCCTTTAGTGCGGTAGTTAGTGCAAACACATTGCGCATATCATCATCAACCACTAAGACACGTTTTCCTTGAAGGTTATTAAGACCTGTATACGCCGCATTGTCCAATTTTTTAATATTTCTGATCGGCTGGTAGTCGGCATCGTTAATCTTATTTAAAAACAAGTTGACTTCATCAATAAGCCGGTTTGTCGATTTGCCATCTTTATGGATCATCGATTTCGTGTAGCGTGCAATGCGTTCGGTCTGTTCGACCGTCAATTCTTGTGCGGTATTGATGATTACGGGTATGTGTTTAAGCGCCACGTCTTCTTTAATCTGTTCCAGCAAATCCAATCCAGATCCGTCAGGAAGAGAAATATCTAAAATGATACAATCAATATTTTCTTCTGTTTGTAATTTTTCTAAAGCAGATTTCTTGGTAAATGCTTGCAGTATATTGATGTTTTGCTCGGCAAAAGTGTTTTTGATGAAGTAGCTCATTACCTCTTGGTCTTCTACCAGGAGCACTTTTTTTACATCTTTGTCAATGTTGATAATAATATTGGAAAATACCCTTTCGATGTCTTTCTTGGATACTGGTTTTGAAAGAAAACCGATAGCACCTTTCTCCAATGTATCACGTTGATTGAAGTTGGCGGCAGACATCATGTGTACCGGGATGATTTGGGTGACTGGATCGGACTTGAGTGCGCTTAGTACTTTCCATCCATCAGAAATCGGCAACATCACATCCAGAATAATTGCATCTGGAAGATGGGTTTTGGCCATCTCTAAACCTTCGGCACCATCATGAGCCAACAATACGTGGAAGGTGTATTGCTCTGCGAAGTCTTTCAAAATATGGGCAAAGTTAATATCGTCTTCCACAATCAAAATCGTACGTGCCTTCCCTACATCTTCCGCAAGCTCTGTGATCTCGGGACTAATGGGCTCTTGGGATTGCTGAACGATAGCGGTTGGTAGGTATTGCTTTCCCTCTACCCGAGATTCTTCGAATGGAATCGTGAGGGTAAAAATACTACCTTTATCAAGCTCGCTTTCTAAACTAATAGTTCCCCCGAGCAGTAAAGCAATTTCACGGCTAATGGACAATCCAAGTCCTGTTCCACCATATTTTCTACTAGTGGAACCATCTTCTTGCCGGAAGGCCTCGAAGATAAGTTGCCTTTTCTCTTCAGGAATTCCCTTGCCGGAATCTTTCACAGAAAAATGCAGTTGTTCGTCACTTTGGGTCAGCTCAAGATCAATTTTCCCATTCGGGTTGGTGAATTTGAAGGCATTAGACAAAAAGTTGCGGAGTACCTGCTCCAAACGGGATTCGTCGGAGATGAAGTGTGCAGGAAAATCAGGTGCTTTTATATTGAATTGAATATTCTTCGATGTAGCGGTCTGCTTAAATAAGTTTTCCATGTTTTGTACCAGTGCGGAGGTGTTGATTTTATCAACCATCATATCCACCTTGCCTGATTCTATTTTAGCCAGGTCTAGCAATTGATTGATCAATTCTAACAGATCGGATCCGGCACTGTAGATCACAGAAGCATATTTGCGCTGATCGTCTGTCAGATTTTGAAGCTTATTATCCTGCAGTAGCTTTGCGAGAATCAATATGCTATTCAGCGGTGTACGTAGTTCATGGCTCATGTTGGCCATGAATTCCGACTTGTACATGCTGGCTTGCTCTACTTCCGCTATTTTTAATTCGATGTCTTTTTGTGCTTTTTTAAGATCCTCGTTACGGTGTTCTAGTTCCAGCGCTTTCGCATTCAACTCATTGTTTGATTGAGAGAGCTCTTCCTGTTGTACGCGCAATTCTTCCTCCGAAGATTCTAAGAGATTGGTCTTGTACACCAACTCTTCGTTAGTCATTCTTAATTCTTCTTGCTGCGTACCCAACTCCTCCGCCTGCTTTTGTGTGGTAACGAGTAGTTTTTGTACCACAGCATGGTGGTGTCCGGATTGGATAGCGGATGCAATCGTTCGCGTTGCTCGACTGAGGTATTCCGTTGTTCGTTCTAGGTTTTCTGGATCCGATTTTACGGCTAACTCAAGTAAGCCAATCACATCCAAATCAAGGGCAATCGGTACCAAAACAATCTGAGGATTGATCCGGTCGATAAAGGTAGTATAGAGCTTTATATGCTGTGCATCATCCGCTTCATAAAGTGTCTGCGAGCCATGTTGTACGGCCATCCCCAAGATGCCTTGTCCCGCTTCAAAACTGGCAACTGTATGTGCCTCCTCAAAACCCAAGGTGGAGGTTCGTATAAAGGTATTACTCTGATCGTCTTTAACGTAAATTGCTCCAGCATAAAAAGATTGCCCCATGGAGCGCATGATATTTTGAAGCGCAATACTGCCAATATCTGTTAGTTTATCAATGCCAATTAGTTCATCGTATATTTTATTGGTCCGTTCGAGAACCCAATTGATGCCTTCGAAGCGTTTGTTGGCATGTGTTAACTCTGCTTTAATATGTTTTTGTTCTCTAGCATATAAGCGCAGGTCTTCACTAATTTTGTAAGTGCTGTATAGTACATATAAGACAGCCAGTAAGGCTACTATTCCTAGTGGAAGCACGATATGAATCGCATCACTCAGTGATTTTGCCTCTTGCTCGACTTTCGCTTTCTCTAGTTGGAAAATTGCCGCAATGATCTGATCACAGGTATTGCGAATATCTTGCTCTTCACCAGCGAGTATAAAGATCTTTTCTTCGAGCGTCTTATTTTCTAACAAGGGTTGCAGCGAATCTAGATGGCTGACCTGCTTCAGCAGATCTCTCAGATTTTTTATCTCTGGTAAGCTCGCGTCATAAATCGGATTTTCTTGCACAAAGTCATTAAGATAGCCGTGTGCTCTCTGTGCAAACTCGTTGATCTGCACGATGCTATGAGATGAACCTCGCGTAATAAAATCAGATTTCAAGCGATTTATATTCAACAATTCATTCTCAAAGCTGCTTAAGATATCGGATTTTTCACGAAATACCTCGCTGAAATGCATGGTATTTTTAGCATAATCATTTTGTCTATTTAGGTAATAGATAAATGCGCCAATCAAAATGGCGTAGGCAGTAATGACACCAGTTAAAAACTGTATCTTCAAAATTTGATGCCTTCTCATAAAAATTTCTGGTAATGATTGCTAAATGATGCTCCAAATATGGATAAAATGATTTAGATGTTGAAATTAATTTGGGAATGATTAAGAATAATCAAGGTATTGGGAAAGGAACATATGTTAATCAAGTTGTGGATTGTTTTTTATATCTTTAGGTAAAATACATTTAATCTAATTATGGGATCTGAAATACAAATTGTTTTGATCATCGTAGGAGCAGTAGTTGCACTATTTTTGTTACTATATCTTTTGCCGGTCAACTTGTGGTTTACGGCACAATTATCCAACGTAAAAATAAGCTTATTAAACTTGGTGCTCATGCGTTTACGGAAAGTGCCGCCAGCACTTATTTCTAATGCGATGATTATTTCCACAAAAGCGGGTTTAAGAATTACCACTAATGAGATTGAGACACATTACTTGGCTGGAGGAAACGTAAATAAGGTGATTAAAGCCTTGATCTCGGCTGATAAAGCCAATATACCATTGGATTTCAAGTTGGCCACAGCCATTGATTTGGCAGGTAGAGATGTGTTTGATGCGGTGCAGTTATCTGTAAATCCGAATGTAATCAACACACCGCCAGTGGCTGCAGTAGCCAAAGATGGTATCCAACTGATTGCGAAGGCTCGTGTTACTGTTCGTGCTAATATTAATCAGCTCGTTGGTGGTGCAGGCGAAGAAACTATTCTAGCGCGAGTAGGAGAGGGTATTGTAACGACTATCGGTTCATCTATCGATCATAAGCACGTACTGGAAAATCCAGATCGTATTTCTAAGACGGTATTGTCCAAGGGATTGGATTCGGGTACTGCCTTTGAGATCTTATCCATTGATATTGCCGATATTGATATTGGTGAAAACGTAGGTGCCAAATTGCAAACAGACCAAGCTGAGGCCGATTTGAAGGTGGCCAATGCTCGAGCAGAAGAGCGTCGTGCGATGGCCGTAGCCAATGAGCAGGAGATGCGTGCCAAAGCACAGGAGGCGAGAGCCAAGGTGATTGAAGCCGAGGCACAAGTGCCTTTGGCTATGGCCGAAGCATTCCGTAGTGGGAACCTCGGTATTATGGATTACTATAAAATGCAAAACATACAGGCGGATACTGACATGCGTACATCTATATCCAAACCTGGCGAATCCAACAAGAAATAGTCATCACGAAAATTGATGTAAAGGCTTCCTATTAGGAAGCCTTTCTTGTTTATCGGGGAAATCTATAATCCGGCATTTATCCCTACTTTTGGATCAATATGATTTTGAGAGATTTTCAACACATTAAAGTCGTTGTGCTGGATGTGGACGGCGTGCTAACCGATGGGACTATTTTAGTGACCGAAGATGGAGATCAGCTCCGTACGTTTCACGTGCGAGACGGGTTTGCTATTCAGGCAGCTGTGCAGGCAGGTATTCAAATTTTCGTCATTAGTGGAGGTAGTTCTAGTGGTGTGGAAAAACGACTACGTGCGTTGGGTATAGAACATATCCATCTTGGAGTGGTGGATAAAAGAGCCTTATTTTTGCAGTTATGTGAGCAGTTTGCTATTGATCGCCAATGTGTGCTATATATGGGAGATGATATTCCAGACATGGAAGCGATGTTGCAGGTAGGTCTGCCGGTATGTCCAAAAGATGCTGCGGAAGAGATCAAGGCGATAAGTCGGTATATGTCTCCGAGCTGCGGTGGGCAGGGAGCTGTTCGCGATGTGTTGGAAAAAGTATTGAAAACTCAAAACAAATGGCCTGTATCATCCGCATTAAAAAGTATATAACTTCATGATATTTATCGAAAAATTAAAAGATACTCCTATTATATTAGGCTCTCAATCTCCGAGAAGGCAAGAATTACTACGAAGGTTAGACCTGGATTTCACGGTGGAGATTCCGGAGGTGGACGAGTATATCGACACCACGCTTACTCCGGAAGAAATTGTTTCTGCCATTGCGGCGGCTAAATTGACAGCCTTTTCTGCCGATGTGTATCGGGATCGGTTAGTCATTGTTGCCGATACGCTTGTCGCTGATGAGCACGGCACTATGCTAGGTAAACCGGCAGACGTGGCGGAAGCAAAAGCGGTACTTGCTAGATTATCTGGGCGCGAACATGCGGTGTATACGGGTGTTACTTTAGCATTGCGCGGGCGCGTACACCAGTTTGTGGAGCGCACTGCTGTATGGTTCGTAAAGCTGGAAGAAGAAGAGATTGATTACTATGTAGCCAACTACAACCCAATGGATAAAGCGGGGTCTTATGGTATTCAAGAGTGGATTGGTCGCATTGCCGTTGAGCGTATTGATGGTTCTTATGAGAATGTGATGGGGCTGCCAACAGCTCGTTTATATAGTGAACTCAAGCAATTTCTTTCTTAAGATCTGCCCGATTAGAATGCTTAAATAAAAAGTCCCTGAGAAGTATTTATCTTTTTCCCAGGGACTTTTGTTTGCTATTGCACCACAGCGCTATTTTATATGATACCGGATTCCAGTGTAAAACATTCTTCCGGTTATTGGGCCCCACAGCATATTGGTGTCAAAGTTGCTTCCAAAAGGCTGATCAAAAGCTAGAATAGGATCTTGCTGGAAGAAATTGCTTAGATTCTCTCCGCCAACATACACATCGAAATTCTTGTTCTTGCCAAATGTTTTAGATACTTGCGCATTCATCGTCACATAAGCTCTGGAGCGATCTTCTAATTGATATTGGATAGGGTTGCCAGTCGTTGGCGGAATCCTTTTCTGTCCGACCACATTCAGTGTGTAATCGAACGACCATCCTCCATGTGTATTGTATCCCAAATTCATAAACCCACGGTGTTTGGCGATAAGGGGTTTTTGCAAACGCCCGGTTTGATAATCTGTCTGTACATCTAAATAACGGTAGGAAAAGCGCGCTTCCAAATGTCGTGTAGGCATAAAGCGCAACTCTGTTTGAAGACTGTTAGAGAAAGATTTTCCTTCTAAGTTGTAGAAGGCTACCTCGCGTGGGTTTTCCCAATCGATGACGACCTGATTCTGGAAATTGTTGTGGAATAGTTCCACAGATACGCCAGCCTCCCGGCCAAATAATTGAAAATCCTGATCTACACTTAGTCCCGTGTTCCAAGACACCTCTGGCCGAAGGCCATAAGCGCCCGCTCCATTGACAATACCACCAAGGTTAGCAATACTTCTGCTGGATGCAAAGATCCCTAGATTTTCGGCAAAGATATTTGCGGTACGCTGTCCGCGACCAGAGCTTAAGCGCAATGTTGTATTCATTGCCGGTTGGTAGCGTACTACTGCGCGTGGCGTGGTAAACCAGCCGTATAGGTTATTGTGGTCTTGGCGTAAGCCCAAGACTACATCCAGATTATCTGCCGGGCTGTAGGTGTACTCTCCAAACACACCGGCCACACGCTCTTGCCGGCCCATTTGATATGTTATACCCGGAGAGGTATACAGCAGGTCTTCCCGGTATTTGTCGTACTGAAGTGATGCTCCCACCTTGTATTTATGTGATTCGCTACCAATCACATCTTGAAAAATTAAGTTGGCATAGCCGGATGAGTGATTGTTGTTGTACCCTGTTAAACCAAAGAAACTTTCCTGGTCATAGTTGCTGGCCGACAGTTGCAAGCCAATGCTTCGGTGTAAGTTTGTTGGAAATACATAGCCTACCTTAGCAAAACCTTCAATTCGTTTATTAATAAAGCCCAATCCATATCGGTTTGTCGTGAATTGGTCGCTACCTTTGTCAAAATCGATTTCACCACCTATGCGGTTATCATTTAGGTATTTAACTCCAAATTGTAGGATTACACCATTGTCATTCTGATAGTGCCAACGATTAACACCACTGAATAAGTTGCCGACAGGAATGTCGCGAAAACCGTTGTTACTAAAGTTCATGTGGCGATTGTACATGAAATTATCATGTAATAAAAAACCCACAGACCAATTGTCGCTTAGTTGCTGCGAGACATTGAGGTTTATATCTGTACGCCCCATGTTATTTCCATAGGCATTGAAATACAGACGATCCGTATTGTTTGGTTTCTTGAGCTCGACATTGATCTGTCCGGCCATGTTCTCAAAACCATTTACTACAGAGCCAATACCTTTGCTGATGTTGATCGACTCAATCCAGCTACCAGAAATACTATTCAAGCCTAAAGGAATGGCAAAACCTCTGGGTCCTGGCAATCCCTCTACGGTGAGTTGCGTATAAATCCCGCTGAGACCCAGCATTTGGATCTGTTTGCTACCCGTCACGGCATCGCTACTTACCACATCTACAGACGCGTTTGTCTCAAAGCTTTCACTTAGGTCGCAGCACGCTGCTTTAAATAGTTCCCGTGCAGTCAATGTTTCGACGCGAGTAGCGTTCATCCGGGAGATGTAGTTTGACTTTTGCTGACGAGACACGACTACTTCTTTTAATACGTTATTTTTCGATTGCACAACAAGCACCTCGTGCATATTCGTCACTTCCAGTGTGTCCGCTTGCATTGCTGTGTGAGAAACCACTAAACGCTTATAATCTTGCTCGTGCATGATTTTAAAAATTCCGTCTTTGTCCGTTTGTACCTTCTTCTCTTGATTTTCCAGCCAGTAAACAGTAGCACCCTGAATAGGTTTTAGACTGCCATTATCAGTTTCGTTGACCACTACGCCACGTACTTCGTGGTCATGATCATGATGCTCTGGATCGTCCGGATTAACTTGACTAGGTTTATGTTCGTGCACATCGCCCTCTTCTCCTACGCGATCGTACAGGCAGCAGGTGTGAAGAGCATTATAGACTGCATCTGGTGCTCGGAATTCGTCTGTGTCATGTCCCGCAGCTGCAATAGCTTCTTTTAATTTCGAAACGTCAGTTTTTTTTGGATCGAATGTTACTTCGGCTTTTCCGGTTTTTGGATCCCAGACGATTTGTGAGGCACCAGCGTCTTTACCAGCTTTCTCGATGCGTTGTTTACACATGCCGCAATTGCCGGCCACATCAAAAGTAGTTGTGGTCGCTTCTTGCGCGTATGCCCATTGTATCGCCGTGAAGAAAATAGCGATACAGAGATATTGTATGTTTTTCATAAATGTATTTTAATGTAGGATGAATGACACTACCAAATAGTGGTAGAATAATAGACTACACTAAAATCAAATACGGAAATTACAATGTACTAAATAAGGATTAGGGAAAGTGCCCGAAGGGGTTAAAGAGGAAAAAGATGTCTGTGCTGTCTCAGGAACTTCCAGCCAGGAATGGTGAAATACCATAATCCATGGAATAATAAATTCTGCCGGCGAAAGGGTGTTAAAATCCTTTAATAAATTGGTAACGGCCTGGTTATCGCCATTATTTAACTCCACCTCGACGTCTGTACAACAGCTATCTTTTTGCTCGCAGGAGTGATCGGATTGTTCGCAATGTTGACGCTCTTGTGAAGAAGGTTTTTCTTCACCACTACAAAAAATGCAAGAACGAACGTTCTCTTTTTTTATGGAAAGTGAAATTTGCGAATTCTGTCCACAGGTATGATAATACACCGTTGCACCTGTACTGGTCAGCGTGTATATGCACAATAGAAGTAGGGACAAAATTCTAATCATCTATCTACAAAGGTCAAGAATAAATTGCGTAACCGCAAATCTTGGGATCTTAAGGTTACTTTATCGTGTTTTGTTTAACGCGTTGGTGACATCTTCGATGATATCGTCTTTGTCTTCTAGACCCACCGAAAGGCGGATAGAGCCTGGCTTTATACCTAGATTAAGCCTTTCTTCTTCCGACAATTTGGAGTGTGTTGTAGAAGCAGGATGTGTTACGATAGAGCGATTGTCGCCCAGGTTAGAGGTACAAAGGATCATTTCTAAATGATCAATGAAGTTTTTCGCACGTTCGAATCCGCCTTTGACAACGAAGGTGACAATTCCTCCGCCTGCTTTCATTTGCTTTTTTGCCAATTCGTACTGTGGGTGCGAAGGCAAGAAAGGGTATTTGACATCTTCAATTTCTGGATTATTTTCCAACGCCGCTGCCAAAGCCAGTGCATTAGAACAGTGGCGGTCCATGCGTAAGCCCAGTGTATCTAAGCTTTTAGAAATCAACCATGCGTTAAACGGAGACATGGATGGTCCGGTATGGCGAATGAAGAACATCATAGTGTCTATGAGTTCTTTCTTACCAACGGCTACTCCGCCAAGTACGCGGCCTTGTCCGTCCATGTATTTGGTGGCCGAATGGATAGACAGGTCAAAACCATACCGCAAAGGTTTCTGCAAATATGGTGTGGCAAAGCAGTTGTCTATCATCAGTAAAATATGTGGGTATTTCTCCTTGAATTTGCCCAACCATTCTAGGTCTACTAGCTCGAGACCAGGATTAGAAGGTGATTCCAGAAATATAATTTTTGTATTTTCTTGAATGGCTTGTTCCCACTCTTCTTGGTTTACGCCATCTACATAGGTGGTGGTAACACCCCAGCGTGGGAAAAGTTGCGTAAATAGTTGATGGGTGGATCCAAAGATTGCCCGGCTAGATACAATATGATCTCCACTATGAATAAAGGCTGCGAAAGAGGCAAATACGGCGGCCATACCAGAAGAAAAGGACAGGCCAGCTTCTGCTTCCTCCATTATGCATACTTTCTGAATAAACTCATCGGTGTTTGGATTCGAATACCTGGAATATACCATACCTTCTTCCTCTTCCGCAAAGATCGCGCGTCCTTGTTCTGCGCTATCAAATATAAAGCTGGAGGTCAGGTACAAAGGCGCCGAATGTTCCCTTTTATCGGAGCGAGGAACCTGATTACGGATAATTTTGGATTCGTCTTTATGCATAGTTCGCAAATGTACATAAATGTGGTAGTCATTTCCAATGGTTAAGTGATAATTGTAGACAGATACTTATTTCAAAAAGAATATGTTAAGAATTGTAAGGGTGGGTATTTCGTAGTGCTTTATTTTTTACATTTGTAATAGTTAAAAAAGTTTGAAGCATGAAAGTTTGGAGTCGGTTGGTTTTTCTGGGAGTTGTTCTAATTACATTGGCGGGATGTCTGCGAGATGATGATGAGCCAATTGCTCCAACACGTCCGATAAGCAGACTATATATATCCACTTCGAATTTTAGCACGAATCCCGAGGTGGAGGTGATTGAAAATGTATATATAGTAGATCCTGCAGATGCAGAAGGTTTCAGTACAACCGCATTTCGTTACCGTACTGGAGCAATTGGTGGCTCTGCGATTTCTTATAGTCCCGATGCGCAGTTGCTATTCCAATCTGGGCTAAATGTTGATGTTAACTTCGCGGATAATAGCGTCCAAGTATTAAGTATTGATACATTGAGAGGTTCCCTGTCTCCGCAAGGACAGGTGAACAATGTATTGATAACGTCCGTTCGGGGTATAGCTTATCATCCTAGTAGTGATCTACTTTTTCTAGCGAATACCCGTCCTGCCGCCCAGCCTATTCCTCCTGCTATCAACCCACCCGGTATTAGCCCAACGTCGGTAATGGCTACAGTCGGACCTACCCAATCTGATGTATTTGTATATAGACGTCCTCGTGCAAGAAATCAACCCGCTTTGCCAAATTTTCGAATTCCATTTACAGACAAGATGGTAAGGGCTGTATTTATACATGATATCAGCATACAGCAAAATGATCGAAGAAACAGGATTTATTTTTCTACCGTGTCGCCAGAAAATGCACAGGCCACGATAGGTGAAGTTTTAGTATATAACGATCTTCCAGATCGATTGCTAAATAGTCCGGATTCCGTGCGAAGAATTAACCCCGATTTTACTCTTACAATTCCTACTGCTCGAAGTTTAACAGGTATGGCTTATTCTCCACGGTTAGATTTAATGGTTGCAACAGAAGCCCCACCAGCATCGGGTGCTGTGCAGGGACAAGGTAGAATTTTAATTTTCGAGAACTTCTCTACACATAGTGCTAATGCTCAAATAGCACCAGACCGTATTATTACGGGAACCCAAACACGATTAACTAATGCAGTAAGCATAGCCATTGACAATCGAGAGCGAGGAAAGTACATGTATGTCGCAGATTCAGGTTCTGGTACAGTAGGCGGCGTTGTGCTACGCTTCTTGATTACCAACGAAGGAAATGTAGAACCTGACGGCGTTTTAACTATTCCAAACCGAGTACCTGTAAGTATATCGCTTGACGCACGTGGTACAATTCCGGTGGATACTATAGCCACAAACGGAAGCAGCGGGGGATCGGCCAGAATTGGTCGGAGATAAAAAATAAAAAAGCATACATATGCTACGCAGAGCTATTATTGAATCAGTTCTAAAAGAAGCGATATGTCGTTGCGTTTCGTGCCGTTATCAATATGCTCGTACGCCGAGATCAGATTTCGGAGTACACGTTTAATAATGGCAGGATTGTCGCAAGGGAGTGTATATTCTCCAGATATTGGCAAATTCAGCTGTCTTAGAAAAGCTTGTATATCTTCCTCTTTCATGATTTGCCCACGATTAAATACGTTAATGTAGAACAACGCTTTTTGTGGCGTAGAATCATCCATGTAGGCCAACACAAAGTGTTTTGGTAAGTTTACTCCATATATAGGTAGATCCAACTTTTGAGCAACCAAAGCATAGATACAAGCCAGCGATATAGGGCTACCTTTTTTTGTCTCTAATACCTGATTGATGAAAGAATTCTGTGGGTCGTGGTAGTTACTGGTATTGCCAGATAGACCAAATTCCCGGAAGATAATGTTATTTAAAAATCTAACCTTTTCTACCGGACTCATGTCGTAGATCATCCCCATCCAAGCTGTTCTCCGCAGTTCCGCTAACTGATAGTACACCTGATCTTCATTCATATTAGGATACTGATAACGATTGATAATCATCAGGCCATCGAGTAGATCATCGCTATTATTTAGTTGCCAAAGCTGTAGTTCGTTTTTAATTTCATCGAACTGAATTTTATGTACGATGTTTTCAATGCGAGATTGAGCAAGCGGGTCAAAGGATTCTTCCCAAGATTCTTCGAGCAAAGGAATTACATCCGGTCCGCATGTAATTAGCTTGTGTTCAACTTGCTGAAAGATGTCTTGATCTGGATCGTCCAACAAGGATAATAAAGCGTTAAATTCTTTGTTGGTCATGCGTTGTGCTGTTTAGATTATTTCGGAGATACCAGCTTAAATCCTACGCCATAGACATTCTCGATCTTTACGCTATTGGATTTAGATAACACTTTCCTTAATCTAGAGATAAAGACATCCAAACTGCGACCTAGAAAATAATCATTGTCGCCCCAGATATGTATAAGAATCTCTTCTCGCTTCACAATTTGATTACGCTGTTTATATAAATACGTAAACAATTCCATCTCCCGTAGGGTTAGTGTGGTCGTAAAACCGTCTCCGATTGATATCGACAGCAATTTTAAGTCCACTTTTACATCATCGATGAAAATTTCGTTCGAAGGATGTTGCTGAGCAGCGTTTGCGTAACGCAATTGTCTATTCACAAAGTTGCGGATGCGTAACACCAACTCATCTACATCGAATGGTTTGGTCATATAATCAAAAGCCCCTAATTGCAGCCCTTGAATCTTATCTTCTTTCATATTTCTTGCCGTGAGAAATAGAAAATGAGCTTGCTCGTTAATTTGTCCGATTTGCTTGGCCAAGGTGAATCCATCGGTATCAGGCAATTGTATATCGATGATGCTGATATCATATTGCTCCTGTCCATACGCTTTCAATGCAGAGGCTCCATCCAAAGCCCAATTTACTTCGAAGCCCATCATTTCAAGGTATTGTTTGGTTACATTCCCTAGATCCGACTCGTCCTCCACATACAAAATGCGTGTTTTCATGCCTCTATATTACGAATTTTTAGGAATATCAATGACAAATTTACTGCCGACTTCGAGTACGCTTTCAACCTCGATTGACCAGCCATGTGCGATAACGCATTGTCTCACATAATATAAACCCAAACCCAGGCCACTTTTCGTGTTGGAAGCCGAACGGTAAAATTTTTGAAACACCAGTTTTAGTTCCTTATCTGCGATACCTTCCCCATTGTCTGATAAATGAATTCGCCAATAATTACCGTTATCGCTCAGCCCGACCTTAATAGATTTAGAGTTTTTATGGTTGTGCTTTTCGGCATTTTCCATTAGATTAGAAATCATTGTGGTAAAGAAAAATGGGTTCATCATAGCAGTACTTTCTTGATTCGTAAAATCAGAAAATTCGATATCCACCGCGCAATCACTGGTTTTTAATCGATAGTCATCCACCATTTCCTGAAGTAAGTTCCCAATATTTGTAGGTTCTTTCTGTAACGCATACCCGCTCATCGAAGTGATATCTAAAACCTGGGCAAATAAGCGTTGCAAGCGGCTCGATTGCCGTTGGATAACATCGGTTAGTGACAATAATGGTTTATTTTCTTGTATCATCGGCTGAGATTTCAATGTCTTATTCGCCACCTGTATGGTGGCAATTGGCGTGTTGAATTCATGCGTAATGCTATTGATAAAGTCCGACTTCATGTCGGCGAGACGTTTCTGTCTAATCCAGTTTCTGTAGGTAGCCAGATAAATTAAAATGATGGTAATAATCGCAAAAATTCCTAATAAAAATACCGGAGCGATCAGTTGGAGCAAGGCAATGGTACGGTTTTTTCGATCTGCAAAAAGTGCGAAAGATACTTGATAGCTAAAATCTTGCGTGCTGCTTACATTGATTTCGGATACCACGTTCTGTTTACGTAGCTGCTTCAGTTCGCCCCCGATACGGAACCCTTTCATACTTGGGATAGTACTTCGGTCTCCGGCAGTGATTGGCTCCGGACTATAAATATCCACCTTTCGGTCTCCCGTTAGGTTAACTCTCACCCGATTTACTACAAGGGCATATTCCCAATCGTTCCCTAGTTGAAAGGTTGTCTTGATTTGCTCGAAAACACTATCCATCGTATTGTTAGCCTTAAGATCCAACTCTAAATTATGTAATAGCGTGGCTACTGTATCTTCTAATTCTCGCTTATGGTGGCTTTCCAGGCTATCCAGCAGGTTTAGCTTAGGGTTAATGTGTGCATCGAAGATGTTTTGTCCGCCTGGATAAAGCTTATCATTACGAATCGCATTAGAATAAAACTCTTTGATTAATAGCTTCTCCGTGTTTTGATACTGCTGATCGTTAAGTATAAAGGTATTATAGGTAAGGTAAACAAGCAGGCTGATCAAGGTAATGAAACTAAAGACAGCCGCGATCTTATAAACCAGATAAATGGATGTGAATTTCATGTTCGCGTATAGCAATGTATGAAGGGAAATTATATCTGAAAACAGGCTGAATATACACAAAATCAATGGGTAATGATCTGGTGTTTAGTTTTTGTTAACAATTTGTTGGGGTTTCATTAACATCGGGATTAGGTAAATCCGATTACTTTTATTTCCAGATAGTTCACAGAACAATATCTTATCAGACACCTACATCTAAACCCATGTTAAATTATTTTAAACGCCAATCTGCGCTAAGCACCCTAACCTTAGGATTGTTTGCTGCGCTATTTCTGCCTGTTGTACTCCATGCGCAACAAATTCAAACAATTACAAAAAAAGGTTATACGCTACATTTTCTTGCGCAGAACCCTGATTTTGATATTGCACAACAAAAGCGACTGCAGGAAGTGTTTTTTACTAATTATCCTAAGTTGGTAAAAGATTATAATAAGAACTCGTTTAAGGAAGTATACATCACGATTGATACAGCTTATGATGGCGTTGCATATGCTCATAATGGTAAAATTGTGATTGCTCAAGCCTGGATGGAAAAGATGCCAGAAGATATTGACGTCGTAACGCATGAAGTGATGCACATCGTACAGGCCTATCCACCTCGAAGTGGACCAGGCTGGTTGGTAGAGGGAGTAGCAGACTACGTGCGCTATAAGTATGGTGTGAACAATAAGGCAGCCAACTGGTCTTTGCCAGCGCTTAAGGAAGACCACCGCTACACCAGTAGTTATCGGATAGCAGCACGCTTTCTGGATTGGGTAGAGACCGATAAGAAAAAAGGTGCAGTAAAGCTGTTAGATGCTGCCATGCGCAACAAAACGTATACACCAGAGATTTGGGTAAGCCTTACCGGTATGGAGCTGGATGCGCTTTGGGATGCGTATGTGGCAGCTAATAAAGTATAGAACAATTTTTTAGTATCTTCGAAATATGAACCTTCGTTATTTATTTTATTCCCTATCATTCTTGTTTTCGATAGGGGCATTATCTGCCCAACAAATTGACCAGGTGGAAAGACCTGAAGAATGGGTGAATACCTTGATGGGAACCGATTCTAAACCATCCATGTCGAATGGAAATACCTATCCGGCCATTGCTGTGCCTTGGGGCATGAACTTTTGGAGCCCGCAAACCGGTAAAATGGGTGACGGATGGATGTATACCTATGCTGCTGACAAATTACGCGGCTTCAAGCAAACACATCAACCTTCTCCTTGGATGAACGACTACGGTCAGTTTTCCATTATGCCAGGAAGTGGTACACCAGAAATCGATCAAGATAAGCGCGCTAGTTGGTTTTCGCATAAATCTGAAACGGCTAAACCTTATTACTATAGTGTTTACCTAGCCGATGCGGATGTTACGACAGAGATTACGCCAACCGAACGTGCGGCGGTATTTCGTTTTACCTTTCCAGAGAGTGATAGCTCTTTCGTTGCTATCGATGCTTTTGATAAAGGATCGGAGATTAAATTCATTCCAGAAGAGAATAAAATTGTAGGTTACTCCAGCCGCTATAGCCGTGGTAAATACGAGAACTTCAAAAACTACTTTGTGATCTACTTCGATAAAGAGGTTACCTTCACCAAGATTTGGAAAGACAGTGTTTACCAAGCTTCGTCTGCGCATGAAGCTGCGGGAAACCATACGGGTGCTATTGTAGGTTTCAAAACGAAACGCGGTGAGCAAGTGAACATGCGCGTCGCATCGTCGTTTATTAGTTATGATCAGGCGGAACTAAATCTTTCTCGTGAAGTCGGAGCTAAATCGTTTGTGACTGTTCATGATGAAGCAAAAGAGGCTTGGCATCAAACCTTGAGTCGTGTAAAAGTAGGTGGTGGTACACAGGATCAGTTGAAAACGTTTTATTCGTGTTTGTACAGAACGGTTTTGTTTCCGAATAAGTTATATGAGATCGACGCTAATAATGAACCGGTACATTGGAGTCCTTATAATGGTCAGATTCTCGCCGGCCGTATGTTTGGCGGAACCGGCTTCTGGGATACATTCCGTGCGCTATATCCATTCCTGAATCTGGTATATCCAGAGATCAACGTAGAAATGCAAGAGGGCTTAGCCAACGCGTATAAAGAAGGCGGATGGTTGCCCGAGTGGAGCAGTCCGGGTTATGCCAACATTATGGTCGGTAACAACTCTGCGTCTGTGGTATCGGATGCGCATATCAAAGGATTGCGCGGTTATGATATTGAGACCCTGTACGAAGCCTTGTTAAATGGTGCAAACAATGAAGGCCCAATGACCGCTGTTGGTCGTGCAGGTGCGCCGTACTACATTGATTTGGGTTATGTACCTTACGATGTCGGAATCAATGAAAATGCGGCCAGAACTTTGGAATATGCCTACGATGATTTTGCGATTTATCAATTAGCAAAAGCCTTGAAAAAGCCAAAAAAAGAGATCGAATTGTACCGCAAACGCAGTATGAACTATAAGCACTTATTTGATCCGGCAACTGGATTGATGCGTGGTAAAAATAAAGATGGTTCTTTCCAGTCGCCATTTAACCCATTTACATGGGGAGATGCATTTACTGAAGGAAATAGCTGGCACTATACCTGGTCGGTCTTCCATGATGTGGAAGGGTTGGCACGTTTGATGGGTGGACACCAATCATTTACCACTAAGTTGGATTCTGTATTCTCTCTTCCGCCGATTTTCGACGAAAGCTATTATGGTGGTGTGATCCACGAGATTCGTGAAATGCAAGTGGCCAATATGGGGCAGTATGCACATGGTAATCAGCCAATCCAGCATATGATCTATCTATATAATTATGCAGGCGAGCCTTGGAAAACGCAATACTGGGCACGTGAAACGATGGATCGTATGTATACACCTTATCCAGATGGATACTGTGGTGATGAAGACAATGGACAAACATCTGCTTGGTATGTATTCTCGGCATTAGGTTTCTACCCCGTGTGTCCGGCTACAAATGAGTACATCTTTGGTGCACCACTGTTCGATAAGGCAGAGATTACGCTCGCCAATGGAAATACCATATCGATAGCAGGAAAGGACAATAGTGCTGAAAACCGCTATGTACAGCAATTAAATGTAGATGGTAAAGCCCATGCGAAGAACTTTATTACACACGAACAATTGCTAAAAGGTTCGAAAATTGATTTCTCTATGGGAGCGCAACCGAATACACAACGAGGAACGGCTGCAGCGGATTTTCCTTATTCGTTGACGTTAGAAATGGAAGGAAAATATAAATAATGATAAACTTAGGTTTAGCTAAAAGAGTGCGCTGGCAGGAATGCCTGCGCACTCTTGGTGTTTTGAGCTTGCTGCACCTTGGTGGTTCGGCACAAGCGCAAGAGAAAAGATTGGTGGATTATGTAGATCCGATGATCGGGACGGCGAAGATGGGGCATACTTACCCCGGACCGACGGTACCGTTTGGTTCGGTACAGCTCAGTCCGGATACAGATACCATACCGTATGCCATGAATGGAAAATACAATGGTGATGTGTATAAATATTGTGCAGGCTACCAGTACAGTGACCCTACTATCGTCGGTTTTAGTCATACGCACTTTAGCGGTACAGGCCATTCAGATTTGGGAGATTTCTTGTTGATGCCCACCAGTGGTGCGCTCAAATTGAATCCAGGTACCGCAGATAAACCCGGTAGCGGCTATCGCTCGGCGTACAGCCATGACAACGAACATGCTGCGGCCAATTACTACAAAGTAAAACTGGATGCGCACGATATTACAGCGGAGCTGACGACCAGCGCACGGGTAGGACATCACAAGTATACTTTCAGTAAGGCAGGTGAAAGTCATATCATCTTTGATTTAATGCATGGCATCTATAACTACGATGAGAAGAATGTGTGGACGGTAGCGCGTGTGCTAGATGACCATACCATCGTAGGATATCGGCAGACGCACGGATGGGCGCGTACGCGCGTCGTACATTTTGCGATGAAATTTTCCAAGCCATTCCGTAATTATGGTACCAAGAACTTTGAGAAAGAGCAAGTTTATAAGGGATTTTGGCGCAAGTTCGACCAGACGGACAACTTCCCAGACATTGCCGGTACTAAAATTCGGATGCACTTCGACTTTGATGTCACGGCTGGTGAAGAAGTTCAGGTGAAATTGGCCATATCTCCCGTAAGTATGGACAATGCCTTAGCCAATATGGAAGCGGAAGTACCCCATTGGGACTTCGAACGTACGAAACGCGAAGGACAGGATTTGTGGGAGAAGGAACTAGAGCGTATTCAAGCTATATTGCCTTCGAAAGCCGATTATGTCAATTTCTACACCGCGATGTATCACGCGGCGCTGATGCCTACGGAATACATGGATGTGAATGGGCAGTATCGTGGTTTGGACCATCAGGTTCACCAAGCCGATGGTTTCACGAACTATTCGTCGTTCTCCTTGTGGGATACTTTCCGGGCTTTTCACCCGTATATGAACTTGATCAATCCTTCCCGAAACGCGGATATGGTGGCTTCGATGATGGCACATTATGATCAGAGCACATTGAAAATGCTACCAATCTGGTCGCATTACGGTAACGATAATTGGTGTATGAGCGGCTATCACAGCGTTTCGGTCATTGCAGATGCGGTATTGAAAGGTGTTTATAAAGGCGATGCTAATGCCGCGCTAGATGCGTGTATTGCGACCGCTAATTACCGCCGCTACGAGGGTATCGGAGATTACATCGATTTGGGTTATATACCCGATGAGAAAAATGGTACATCGGTATCCAACACCTTGGAATATGCCTACGATGATTGGTGCATTGCGCAGTTAGCCAAACACCTGAATAGGGATGCCGACTACCAAACATTTGCTAAACGCGCGGAGAACTGGCGCAATATGTTTGATCCATCTATCGGTTTTATGCGACCAAAAAATGTCGAAGGAAAATTCCGAGAGAAATTTGATGTCTTGGAAACTCATGGGCAGGGTTTTATAGAAGGGAATACCTGGAATTACAGCCTGTATGTACCGCATAATCCAGAAGGATTAATGGAATTGATCGGTGGCAAGAAGAAGCTTGCTACCTATCTGGATTCTTTGTTTACGATGCACTTGCCAGATGAGTTTTTTGCACATACAGAAGACATTACCCGGGAGGGAATTATTGGTAATTATGTGCACGGCAACGAGCCGGCGCATCACGTCGTATACCTTTATCAGTTAGCCGGTGAAGGATGGAAATCTCAAGAATGGATTCGTAAGATTCTGAAAGATCAGTATCATAATGGTGCAGATGGTCTCGGTGGAAATGATGACTGCGGTCAGATGAGTGCCTGGTATTTATTTTCCAGCATGGGCTTCTATCCGGTAGCTCCAGGTTCTCAAGATTATTGGTTAGGCAGCCCCTTGGTAAAATCTGCATCTGTGAAATTAGAAAATGGGAAAACCTTTGAGGTAACGGCTACCAATCAAAGCGATAAAAACGTATACGTACAGGAAGTACGCTTAAATGGTAAGCCTTTAAAAGGGTATATCCTCAAGCATGCCGATATCGTGAATGGAGGTAAGCTTGAATTTAAAATGGGAGCAAAGCCCAACAAAAAGGCATAGTACGATTAACTAGTTCTAAGAATGCAGGAAGCGGCATGAGATTTACTATTTCATGCCGCTTTTTTATACCATACTCGGTAAAAATACTGGTTTCCCGGGATACGATAGAAAAGCGTTTTCTTATCTATAAGCCTTATCTTAGGGTCTTAAACTGTTCCAGAGGATACTACTCCTCTTTAACCTTAAAAAAATAGATACCAATAGATATGAAAAAGATCATTTTTTTGACTGTCCTTGTTGGCTTGGCATATGGCTCGCAAGCACAGGTATTGAAAAAAGTACAACGAAGATTAGAAAATAAAGCAGAAAAAAAGATCGACGAGATGCTGGATTCGAAGAAAACCAAGCCTGCCGCTGGGTCAACGAATACGCAATTAGAAGGTGTGTTGGGCGGATTAAACCCCGGCGAACCATTTTTACGGGGCACGCAACTTATCTTTTCAGACGATTTGGCAAATGATGCGCCCGGTAGTATGCCTCGATATTGGCAGACCAATAGCACAGGGGCTGTGGTATCACTCAATGGTGTATCAGGCAAATGGCTTCAGCTTGCCGCACGTGCATCTTATCAATTAGACACCTTGCTTCAGCTACCGAAGAAATTTACACTTGAGTTTGATCTGCTCACACGCGCCAGCGAGGCCAGCGATTTGCGCGATATAGACTTTGGGTTTTCGAAGAACAATAGTACAAAAAGCTATATCTATGGCGTGGGCAAAGAGGTGAGTGTATATAGCAGTCTAAAGTATTATTATGAAACTATCACCACGGATGCGGGAAATAATAGCAGTACACTGCCATTTCCTTTGAGCAATTATGCGAATGCGACTATGCATATCTCGATATCGGTGGATGGTGAACAGATGCAGCTGTTTATAGATAGCCAAAAGGTACTAGATGCAGCGGTAATCGATATAAATGCACCCAAGCACTTCTTTCTATCCACTGATAAATACCGTAATGGTGCTCAGGCTTTTATTAGCAATTTCCGGGTATCGAGTTTTTAAGGATACGCCTACAAAAAAGCGCTATGAAGAGTGAACTTCATAGCGCTTTTTTAATGCTTTCTATTTAGTGACAGCTATTAATCTGCCTTTAACTGTCCATCCAACAAGTTGATGATACGATTGCCGTACTCTGCATTCTTCTCTGAGTGAGTTACCTGAATAATGGTGACACCTTCTTCATTGAGCTTTTTAAATAATTTCATAACGTCTTCGCCTTGTTGCGAGTTAAGATTTCCGGTAGGCTCATCTGCTAAGATGAGTTTCGGAGATCCCGCCAAAGCTCGGGCAATGCCTACAATCTGCTGCTGTCCGCCTGATAATTGATTAGGAAATAGATCTTTCTTGCCAACAATGCCAAAGCGGTCGAGCATATCGCCAACAATAGCTTTGCGCTCTGAGCCTGAAATGTTTTTATATATCAGTGGCGTCTCAATGTTTTCATACACCGTGAGCTCATCAATGAGGTGGTAGGACTGAAATACAAAGCCTACGCGCGATTGAAAAAGCTCCGCTCTTTTTCGGCTTTTAAGGGCATAAACATCTTCTTCCAAAAAATGGTAAGTACCTTCATCTGGCATATCTAAATTCCCCAATATATGCAATAGGGTAGATTTTCCAGATCCGGAAGGCCCCATTATAGAGATGAATTCTCCTTGTTCAATACGTAGGTTGATGTCTTTCAGTACAAAAGTCTTGGTACCTCCGACATTATACCATTTGAAAATATGCTTTAGTTCGATCATGTATGCAATGGCTTGTTTTGTAAAACATTTCCAAGGATGTGCCAGTGTCTTAACTCGTTGTAATACAGCGGAAAGAAGAAGGGTGTGATGTGGTTAATGTTCGGAATTGAACAGTAAATTGTCCAATTCCGAACAGCTAACGACTTTAGCGTGCCTTGTATTCTTCTAAACGATAAGCGATATATCCAAAATAGTTACCGCATAGTCGAAAGCGTGCGAAGCTCCTATTTCAGGGGGTGACTAACTCCTTCGAAGGTCATCTTGACCGGCTTAATCAAGCCTTGTTCATCAAAATGTAATTCTTCTACGCAGGTTACGCGGTCATGAGCACTGGTTTTTCCCAATGGACGACGGTGGTATACGATATAATATTTTTCTTCATTCGGCACTTTGATGACCGAGTGATGGCCTGCGCCAGTCGCAATTTCTGGATCCTGTTCTAAGATGGTGTTCACACGTTTGAATGGCCCAAATGGTGAATCAGCAATAGCATAAGCAACTTTATAATCTGGACCTGTCCAACCGCCTTCAGACCACATGAAGTAGTATTTTCCGTCTTTTATAAACATGAATGGACCTTCTACATAGTTCTCCGGGGTGACTTCTTTATAGTAGGTTCCGTCATCGAAAGGTAGTAGTCCGGTAAAGTCAGGCTTTAACTTCACCATATTACAATGTTTCCATCCTCCGTAGTACATATAGTAAGTACCGTCTTTGTCTTTGAATACAAATTGATCGATGGGCTGTGCACCGTTTACATTTTCTTGGATTAATGGTTTGCCGATCAAATCCTTGTAGGGCCCTTCGGGTTTATCTGCTACAGCCACGCCGATACCACCCACTTCACCAGGGTGTACGTCGTTTGCGCCAAAGAAAATATAGTATTTACCGTCTTTCTCCAGTACGGCTGGCGCCCACATGGCTTTGTTTGCCCACTTTACCTCATTATTGTCCAGAATACGGGAATGTTTTTCCCAGTTTACTAAATCTTTCGAAGAGAATGCGTCGAAGAATATTTGCTCCTCATAGGGAGCAGAATAGGTTGGGAAAATCCAGTACGTGTTGTTGTATACAATTCCCTCTGGATCGGCATAATTGCCCGGAAAAACAGGGTTTTGTTGTGCCAGAGCAAATGAGCTGCAACTGAGCAAAGCAGCCGCCATTAGAGAACTTAATTTATTCATGCTTTTTCGATTTAGCGTTTATATCATATAGGTAATTGTCTTCTAATATAACGCTTTTTTTTTGGATTGATGTATCGCATCTGCATGCAATGGAGATGGATTATATAGATTGTTTTCCTTCGGCGATTGCCGGGCCGCACTTGAAATGGACTTGATGAGCCTCCATAGCAAACGCGAAGCATGATAGTGCAGTACTAAACCTCCAGGTTTCGTCATTGCGAACCTGAGAGACGAAGGTGCGGCAATCCATCACCGAAGATAGTAAGTGCATGATCCATCAGGTTGTAAGGATTGCCACGTCGTACCTCCTCGCAATGACGGGCATATTCTAACTTATCCTTACCAGTGTTTTACTTCCGTCTCATATAAGTCGGACCAATTTGGATTAACCTCATTTATTAACGATTCTTTTTTTGCTCTACTACCTGCTTTAATTCTTTTTTCCTCTGCAATCGCATCTTCAATAGTGGAGAAGAAGTTGTAATATACCAGTTTATAGAGCTTATACTTTTTAGAAAATGAATTAGGAAATAAGCCGTGGATGTGCGCATATATTCTGCCTTGCAAATCGGAAGTCACCCCTGTGTATAATGTCGTGTGGGTATAATTAGTTATGATGTAAACGCAGCCGCCTCGTTCCATGATTAAAGATATTAATTTCTATTCTTTTTTCAGATCAGTTCTCTTCGAAGGTGCGGCAATCCATCATCAAAGATAGTAAGTGCATTAATCTATCAGGTTGTAAAGATTGCCGCGTCGTACCTCCTCGCAATGACGATGAGTATTAAACCTCCAGGCTTCATCCTTGCGACCCTGGGGTACGAAGGTGTGACAATCCATCACCAATGACGTAGGTCGGGCGATCCATCAGGTTGTAAAGATTGCCACGTCGTACCTCCTCGCAATGACGGTGAGTACTAAACCTCCAGACTTCGTCATTGCGAACCGGAGGGACGAAGGTGCGGCAATCTTTTAATCATCACGAAGACTACGCGTTGGATTCATCAAAGCCGCTTTTACCGATTCGTATCCTATCGTTAATAATGCAATGGTCAGAGCGATGGCAGATGCCAAGGCCGCAATCCAAATACTCATATCAATTCGATAAGCAAAGCCATTCAGCCATTGCACAGCGCCATACCAAGCGATTGGAATCGCAATAAGGATGGCTAACGCCAAGAGTCCAATGAAGTTTGTGCTTAAAAGTGTAATGATACCTACAATAGACGAACCTAACACTTTCCGGATACCAATTTCTTTAAAACGTTGTTCGGCCATGAATGCCGACAAACCGTACAAACCTAAACAAGAAATGAATATACCAAGTGCTGCAAATACCGCAAATAACTTACTTAGACGTTGTTCGCTCTCGTACAGCCGAGACAGTTCTTCATCGAAAAAGCCATAATTAAAAGGGTAGTCTGGATTTAATTCGGTATTCAGTGCTTTGACAGCAGCCAAAGTGGCTTCTAGCTTCCCGGGCTGTGTACGTATTACCGCCATCCCACCCCACTCGTTGTATTGCAACATCAGTGGCCCAACCGATTGACTAACCGGTTTGAAGTTGAAGTCCTTCACGACACCTACAATATTTCCTTTTTTGCTCCACACTGTAAAAGGCCTTCCGATAGCTTCCTCGGGCGTTAATCCCATTACTACAGCCATGCTTTCATTGATCATATAGCTGCTAGAATCCGTAAAAAGCTTAGAGAAAGTACGTCCTGCCAACAGTTCCATTCCAAAAACGGTAATAAAATCTCCGTCGACATCCATCATTGGCACTATTAATTCAGAATTGGGATCTTTGCCTTCCCACCAGTAATCTATTGTTCCACTGACCAAGTTCGAGGGCAGTGCATCGGTGATCGTGAAATTACTGGTTAAAGGATTTGCTGCTAAAGCATTCTTCCAAGTTTCTTGTTTTCTCCAAATCTCGCCACTCATGCTGACGTACAGAAGATTGGATTGATCAAAACCGTTGTCTCGGTTTTTAATGAACTCCAACTGTTTGTAAATAACGAGAGTGCCCACGAGTAAAAAGATAGACACCACAAACTGTAATACGACCAAACCATTTCTAAAAAGGCGATGACCGCTCTGTTGAGCCGTTAGAATTCCTTTTAAAATGTTGAGTGGTTGAAAGCCAGATAGGTAGATTGCCGGATAGCTGCCCGCAAATAGACCGGTAAAAATAACAATAGCTAGTAAGTACCACGCTATTTCTGAACTGAATAGCGAGATCGATAAATCTTTGCCTACCAAGACCTCGAATACCGGCAATAATAACATGACTAGTGCCAGGGCGATGATCACGGAAAGGGTAGTGATAAATAAGGATTCTCCTAAAAATTGTGTGATCAATTGCCGCCGCTCTGCGCCTACTATTTTCCGAAGACCTACCTCTCTGGCACGCCTCGCGGAACGTGCGGTAGATAGGTTCATGAAATTGATGCAGGCCACAATCAGAATAAACAGACCCACCAAGGATAGCGTGCTGACATACTGATAATGTCCATGTACGGCTACATCTACCTGAAAGTTTTGAGAATGCAAATGAATAGCTGACAATGGTTGGAGTGTGAAAATAGTTTTTGATATGGCGCCATCCACATGCGTTCTGTATTGACGGGTAATGTCTGCCGTTAAACTGGATAGAGCATCTTCCGAAGGCGTAAGATGTTCATCCAGTTGCAAATAGGTGTAGTAAATGAAATTACTCCAATTTTGACTCGGAAATTTCCAGTCACCCTCGTTCAAAGCCGAAATCGGTAGAATGTAGTCAAATTGTAAGTGAGAGTTACTTGGAAGGTCGGCTAATACTGCCGATACTTTAAAAGTTGTTTTATTATCCCGGGTCAATGTTTTACCCACTACATCTGTACTCCCGAAGTATTTGGTGGCCATCTTTTCCGTGAGCAGGATGGCGTCCGGATTTTGCAATGCGGTAGCGGGATCGCCCTTCAGCACGGTAAATGAGAAGAACGAGAGAAAGTTGGAATCGGCATAAAAACCTTCTTTCTCTTCAAACTTTTTTCCTTCGTTTTCGAATAAATGACTTACTCTATGCGTGAGGCGTAGGTAATCTTTTATGCCAGGAATTTTAGTCGCCAAGTCCTCACCTAATGGTGGAGGAGTAGTTGCGGCCACAAAATCCTTTGACACACCACTGGTCAATCGGTAGGTTTGTACGGCGCTTTCGTGGAATTGGTCGTAACTGCGCTCGTGGTTTACCCACAATAGAATCATAAAAGTGGAAGCTAACCCGATCGAAAGCCCCAGAATGTTGAGCAAAGAATAAGCTTTGTACCGCCAAAGGTTCCGATACATGATTTTGAGGTAGTTATTCCACATAGGTAGTACGTATTTCGATTTGACTATTTAGTAGCTAGTATTTATGCATGAGGTGTGTGTTGCGATTCCGCAGGATAAGCATACCTGCGGATGATTTCTTGCTTCCTATTTCTCACTTCTTTACTCATCTCTCAAACTCTTCACTGGATTTTGCAGACCCGCGCGAATGGCTTGTCCACTAACCGTTACGAGTGCAATAACCAAAGAAATAATGCCTGCAAGCGCAAAGATCCACCAGGAAATATCTATTCGGTAGGCAAATCCATCCAACCAGCGATGCATACCCCACCAAGCCAGTGGAGATGCGATTAGTAAGGCCACTAATACCAATAGGACAAAATCTTTTGATAACAATAGCACAATGCCAGATACACTAGAACCCAATACCTTCCGGATACCGATCTCTTTCACCCGTTGATTGATACTTAAAAGTGCGATCGCAAATAATCCCATGCACGATATTACGATGGCAATGACTGCTCCGCCTACGATAATATGAGCAAAGCGACGATCTCTTTTGTATAAATTTTCAGTGTTTTCATCCAGATAGGAAGCTTCACTGGACGCCTTCGGATTGATGTTTTTCCAAACTTGTTCTACCTCACGCAAAGCCACCGCCAAATTGTCGGTTTGCACGCGCACGAAGATGTATTCTATATCAAAACCAGTACTTGGATTTATGGACATAGTTAATGGCTCGATACGTTGTCTGAGGTCTTTAAAGTTAAAATCTTTGACTACACCGATTATGGTTGGTGTGCCGTCAATGTCGATCTTTTTCCCAATAATATCATTTATTCCACCTAGTGATGCCGCCATTTGTTCATTGATAATGATAGCACTCGTATCCGTTCCAAACGTGCGTGAAAAATCTCGTCCAGCCAATAAATCGATATCTAGCGCATCCAAATAGTCGTAATCGACCCGCAGAAAATGCGTAGTAACTCCGCGGCCTTCGTGGTCGAACCCAATCTTTGAATTGGAAGTACTACCATCTCGGCCACGCCCCATGTTGATATCTGTACCTGTGACATGAGTTACAAAAGGAACTTTTGCTAAGTCGGCTCGCATCCTTTCCAGCGCTTGTTGATGGTCGATGCCACTACCTATAGGTATGCTGATCACTTCTGTTTTATTGTATCCAAGCGAACGATTGGATAGGTAGCTCAACTGTGTGCTGATTACAATCGTACCAATGATCATAAACGTGGCAATGGCAAATTGTACTACGGTTAGGGTGTTTCGCAGGCCATGCTTGGTGCTGCCCGATGAGGTTCCTTTCAAAGCCTCGATCACATTAGATTGTGCATTTTTCCAGGCTGGATAGCCTCCGGCAATCAATGCAATCAATAGAAAGGTCAACGTAAATAAAGTGAGGTTGACGGAATTAAACAATTCTGCCATCTTCAGGCTGTATCCCATGTTCGCATTGTATTGGGGTAGTATTACCCAGGCCAGTAGCAACCCAAAGAGTAGCGCAGCAGCAGTTATCAAAAGAGATTCCACCCAAAATTGCGTAATTAACTGTCCATTAGTACTACCGAGCGTTTTTCTAGTGCCTACTTCGCGTTTACGAGTGATGGAATTGGCTAAAGATAAGTTGATAAAATTGGAACAGGCGATGAAAACCATCAATCCGGCAATTCCGATCAACATCCAAGGGAAAGTGGTCGATCCAGCGTCCCCTAAACCAAGATCATTCAAGTGATAATCACTAAAAGGAAGGGCTTGCAACGTGATATAATCTCCGTTTACATCCGCGGTGGCACCGTCTCTTTTCAATTCATCTGTTTGTGTTTTAAAATGGCTGTCGATAAATGGTCTGGCTTGGCTACCAAATACAGCGGTTTCTTTTATTGGCAAACCCGTCTTCACAAACACTTTGTGATCATTATGATTCCAATGTTCTATGTTATTTATGTAGTTTGGCTTGTGTTCAAAACGGATTAAAGAAGAAAATTGTAGGCTAGAATTCTTTGGGATGTCCGCTAGTAAGGCAGATATGATCTTGGTGGTCCAGGCGCCGTTGAGGTATACCTCAACGGATTGCCCTACCACATTACTTTTGCCGAATAACGAGTTGGCCAGCTTATCAGTGATTACGATGTTATCCAAATCCTTCAGTGCATTGTCTGAGCCTGACTCCAAGGCGAAGTCGAAGATGGTTAGAAAGTCGGGGTCAACAAATTTGCTATCAGAGCTTAGTTGCTTATCTCCATTCCGAAAGAGAAGCCCACCATTGTAACAGCGGGATACGCCTTCCAAACCTGTGATCTCCGCCTTTAATGTTGGAGCCAATGGCGTAGGCATGGGATCAGCGTGGGTCAAACCCTCTACAGGATTTGACTGGAAGTAAAGCATACCGATGCGATCACGATCTTGATGCTGATCGTCGAAAGACAACTCAAACATAGCCGTTAAAAACAATAGGGTAGCCACTCCAATAGCTACTCCCATGCCAAGTACATGGATCGCAGCAAAGCTTTTTTGGCGCCGAATGTTTCGCCAGGCTGTTTTGAGGTAATTTTGCATGTTGATACGGGTTTTTATAGCCAGTTTAGGTTCACTGATCCGGCAGAAGTAGTCGCCGTCACACTGTGTCCACCTCCATTTACACTGCCTTTTACTTTATCTCTTTTAGTACTTCCTGAAAAGTTTTGCAAGTTGTCGATATTCACTTTGTTGCCGCTCAAGTCCAAGTCATAGCCGCCTTTTGGCAAACTCAGGTTAATGCTTCCTGCGCTCGTGCTTAATCTCACCGGATTCGTTATTTTAGTAAGTGATGCGGTAACGCTGCCACCCGATGTAGCCGCCTGAATATCTCCTTCTGAATTTTCTAATTTGATGGATCCTCCGGAAGTAGAAGCGTCTAGCTTTCCTACGACTTGCTTTCCGGTAATTGATCCGCCAGAGGTTTTTGCTACGATAGTACCGTTCAATTGCTCCATCGTGATCGATCCTCCTGAAGTAGAAATTTGAATAGTGCCTTTTGAAGATTTTGCAGTAATGCTTCCACCAGATGTTCTGCCGTTTATGTTACCATTCAGACTGGTCAACGTTAAGCTACCTCCGGAAGTAGCGAAATTCTGGTCACCGGTTAGGTTGCTCATGCTAATGCTACCGCCAGCGGTTTTTACCTGTGAAGTCACTTTGGTAGGTACATGGATTATGTACGATACTGATAGCGGGTTGTTGCCACTACGGCCAGATTTGCGTTTCACCTTCGCGACTAATGTGCCGCCTTTCATGCCCAACTCCAGGTCGTATTCTTTTTCAAATAAAGATTTTAGATCTCCGTTTCCAGAAAGCAGCTTATTGCCGTTGGGATTCAAGATAACATCTACAGAAGCTTCTCCACTGGTGCCTTCTACACGGATGGAGCCGCCAACCGTGCTGGCGTCAAGTGATTTAATGCTTGATGCAGAAAATTTCTTCTGCGTGTAAGACAGGTTTTTTTGTTGTGCTTGTAATCCGAAAAGACTAACAAAGAAAAGCGTGGTTAAGATAAGGTAACGCATAATTTGGTGGTGTTTGTTTGAATAAAATAGTTGTTATTTATACTGATAAGTTATATGTGTTTTATTTGTCTTTCAGAGGCCATATAGAATATTCATCGGTGTTTGTGCTTGCAGAACGTGAATATTTTACTTGATGTGCCTACTCATTACGTAAGCTTTGGATTGGATTCGTGAGGGCTGCACGAAGTGCCTGCCCACTGATGGTTAATAATGCTATTAGCAAAGCAGCGAGTCCTGCTACGCCGAATACCCACCATTCTAATTGGATACGGTACGAAAAATCGGATAACCAATTGTGCATCGCCCACCAGGATATTGGTGTGGCGATGACAATTGATAAACACACCAATTTAATGAAATCTTTTGAGAGTAAGAGTACGACGCTACTTACGCTGGAACCCAATACCTTACGGATTCCAATTTCCTTGATACGCTGCTCGGCGGTAGAACTGGCCAGGCCAAATAAGCCTAGGCAGGAGATCAAAATAGCTAGTCCGGAGAACAGCCCTGTGATATTGGCCGTGCGTGTTTCATCTTTATACATGCGAGCTACATGTTCATCTGTAAATTCATACACAAATGCGCCATCTGGTACATGCTGCTTGAACACCTCTTGCACCTGATCCAAAAAAGTACTGACCTGTGCTGCCTGAAAACGAACGAATAGATATTGTTGGGACTCTGATGGCCGATTCATACGATAATAAAGGTAGCCACCAACTGATTCTTTTAGCGAAGTATAGTTGAAGTCTGTCGATACACCAGATATGATGGAACTATTAGGCCGCATTTCTGTAATGATTGGCTGGCCGATCGCATCTTCGGGATTGGCGTAGCCTAAATATTTTGATACGGTCTCATTAATTATTACATAGCAGTTGGTATCAGTCGGCGATAAATTTGCTGGCAAATCTTTTCCTGCTAAAAGGGCTAATTGGAAGGTTCCTGCTATCGGTCCATTGACACTATTTGTCAATACATCCAAGCCGTTTTTATCGGTAACTCTTTTGGAGACATTTTTTCCACTCTCGCGCATACCCATCAAGCTTTGTGCCGCTACCAAATCAGTCGTAGAAGCCAGACTACGAAGCCCGTCGCTTAAAGATTGGAATTGTGCTTTGGAAGAGACAGAATTGATGGAGACAGCAACCATCCCTTCAGGCTTGTAACCCAGGTCTTTCTGTTGAACATAGCGCATTTGCTGTGCTATGATAATAATGGAAGCTAATAGAATAATAGAAGCCGTGAATTGGCACACTACCAAAATACGGCGCATGCGATTAGCAAATACATTCTTTAGGGCGCTTTTGTTCATCAAGATGAGAGGACTAATCCTATTCATATAATAAGCAGGGTAACTACCTGCCAATAGTGTGATGCCTATCCAAAGTGCGAAGGTAATACCCAATAATTGTGGATTCCATAATGCCTGATAACTCCAGCTTGTTTGCGTAATTTTTTCGAAATAAGGAGCCAACAATAGCGCCATTCCGTACCCCAGTACAATAGCCAATAGCGTTACCAAGGCTGCTTCAGTATAGAATCTCGCAACGACCTGTTTGCCCGTAGCACCCAACACTTTAGATACACCGACATCTTTCGCATTTTTGGAAGAACGCGCTGTAGCCAAATTCATATAATTGATGCAGGCAATAAGTAATGTAATTGCAGCGAGAAGTACTGCTAGCTTTATGGTAACATGATTTCCAGAGCGTACGGAGTCCCAATCTTGTAAATCAGTGGAATACAGATGCACATTTGCCAATGGCTGTAAGAAGAGCCGCTTTAGAAAACGATTGTCTGACATGTATTTATCCAGTAAGGCATCGGTTTGCTGCTCCACTAGGCTTGGATCTGCAGTAGGGTCCAACAAGCAGTACGTGTCATAGCTGGCATTAGACCAGTACACGTTTTGGCCCATCCAGCTATCCATAATGTTGTATACCATATTGCAGTTCAAGGTGCTATTTTCTGGAAGATCCTGAAATACGCCTGCCACACGCATGGTATCTTGATTATTGATAGTCAATAGTTCATCTACTACCAAACGTTCTCCAAAAATTTTATCACGCGTGGATGCAGAAATTACTATATTTTTTGGATTATCAAACACCTGGCGTGCATCGCCCTCAATGAAATGGAAGTCGAAAATCTGGAATAGGCTAGAGTCCGCTAAATACAACGCAGACTCACTAAAGGTCTGGTCGCCTACACGAATAGAAGCAATCGTGCCGAAATCGCGTTTTACTAAGCGTGTGGTATTTTTTACTCCCGGTACTTCGGCCAGCATGGCGGGCGCAACAGAGTTGGGTAATTGAGGCGTTTTGATATTGTTGTACTCTGAATCGAATTCTGTATTTACGCGATAGATATGTCGCCAATTGTTGTGAAACTTATCGTAGCTTGTTTCTTTCCAAACAAAGGACAGGAGTAGAATCGTAACTGCAAAAGCCGTAGCCAAACCAACTATATTTAATAGACTGAAGAGTTTATTGTTGATGATATTGCGCCAGGCTGTTTTGATATGCGATGTCATGCGTCGTTATTTTCTGGTTTTTAAGTGGACGTTGCTAACTACACTTCTCGTGCAGCGCTACGCCGATAAGGTCGTACCAAATTTGACACCTAATATTTAAATAGTTGATAATTAGTTTTTTGTGTAATTTTATGGGGTTGAATAGTGTTCGATACCGGACAAATTTTCGTTCGATACCGAACAGCTGTTTGATCTCTGCCAATAATTCTGTATCTTATAGTCAATACCTAAAAAATATATGAAAGTACTCAACTTAGTAGTGATTGTAGTAGTAGCTATTGGAATCATCTTGGGATTAATGTTTGGTTTGCCACGATATAATGTATGGCAACAGGAAATGGCAGGCCGGGCTCGTTTAGCAGAAGCTACGCAATCCCGTCAGATTCTAATTGAGCAGGCGCGCGCAGAAAAGGATGCCGCACTCTTGCAGGCAGAAGCGATCAAAATCATGGGCGAGGCGGCACAGCGCTACCCCGAATACCGTAAACAAGAATTTATTGGTGCATTTGGTGAAGCCCTAAAGGCGGGCAAGATCAACCAAGTTATCTACGTGCCAACCGAAGCCAATATTCCAATTTTGGAAGCTGGTACGCGTGCCGATAGATAACTTCATGGAGTCCGTAGGTTAAGGTTTAGCTTCGCAGAGCGCCATATTGACCATGGCGCCTGCTAAGTTACCCGTATATACAGCACTAGCTACCGAACGCATTGGGTTGGAAATATCCCCACATGCATATACACCAGAAGCAGTTGTTTTTTGGAAAGCATCGACTTGTAGCAGTCCCATCTCGGTTTTACTGCAGCCGAGTTGCTCTCCAATTGTATGATGTAGATCAAATGGCACTCGTGCATACAGCGCGTCTAATGCAATCATTTCTCCATTTTCTAACCGTAACTGTTGCAAATTGCCATCTTGATGCTGAATTTTACTGATTTTTTGCGTGTTAACCTTGATATTAAGCTCCTCAAAATTCATTAGCTGCGTTGCATCAAACGGAGTGTTGCCATTGGTGAATAGGGTGACATACGAAGTAAGATTTTTGACCAAACCAGACAGATGAATGGCAGCTGTTGGATCCTCGGGCACAAGAATACCCGTGCGTTTTCTGCGAAACTCATATCCATGACAGTAAGGACAATGAATCACCGATACTCCCCAACATTCAGAGAAACCAGGGATCTCTGGCATAATGTCCCGGATACCTGTAGCTAGGATTAGCTTCCGTGTTTGATAGTGTAATCCATTCGCTGTATCAACTACAAAAAGCCCATTCAATTGGCTAGCTGTGACTACGGAGTCGGACGCAAACTCAATGGTATTATACTGTGCTACCTGTTCTCTCGCTATTGCCGAGATTTCTGCAGGAGTCTTACCGTCCTGTGTTAGAAAATTGTGAGAATGTGGCGTTTGGCGATTACAGGGCCTCCCGTTGTCAATAATTAAAACATTTCTCAACGACCTGCCTAATGCCATAGCCGCAGATAGTCCTGCATAACTTCCGCCTATTATGATGGTGTCGAATACCTGATCGTGTGTCATAATTGTTGAATTTTAACGTTTTTCGTAGTGCATCAAAGATATTCTGAATAACCATCAAATGCAATTAAATTGCTTTTATATTTTACAGGCAATTGTCATAATATGATGTATGTAGACGATTTTTTTAAATAACTCCGGTAGTTGAATGTTGAGTAGCATTTTAACAACACAAAAAAAGGATAGTCTCTTTAGAACTATCCTCTTTTTGTACCTTCATAAAGTAAGGTGCACTTATGCATGCTGACCTTTATGCTTGCCTTCGGCATACTCTTCTACAATTTTTTTGTTGAATGCCGGAAGGTCTTCCGGTGTGCGGCTGGTTACTAAACCTTGATCCGTCACTACCTCACTGTCTTCCCACTGTGCTCCTGCATTGATCAAATCTCTTTTAATTGCACCAACAGAGGTGATTTTACGTCCTTCGACTACTTCGGCATCAATTAGTACCTGCGGACCATGGCAAATGGCAGATACCGGTTTTCCTGCCGCGAAGAAGGCTTTTACAAAAGATAAGGCTGATTCATTTACTCTTAATTTATCAGGATTAATGACTCCACCCGGAATCAGCAGTCCATCGTAGTCATCGGCTGAAGCACTGTCGAGCGCTTTGTCTACTTTATAGTCTCCTTTCCATTCATCGCCTTCTTTTGCTCGTACGGAATCGCTTTTTGGAGATATAATGTGTACTGTTGCGCCTGCTTGTTCCAAAGCCTCTTTTGGACTCGTCAACTCAATCTCTTCAAAACCATCTTCTGTCAATATCGCTATTTTTTTATCTGTCAATTTTCCCATAATGTCTTATTGTTTTTAATATATACTGATCGTATTCCAATGTATCCTCAAAGGATATTTTATCTGTATTAATACTGATTTTACCGTATGCCTTTTTATGGCTATACATGTGTGATAGGCATTTATGCCTAATAACCTGATAAATTATACTAACAGCTATGGCGTAACTGGTGTTTCCGTCATCGGATTCAGAGAGTCTTCCGATAACGTGTCTCTAGCTGAAGTGTCGGTCATAGGCATGGGATTTACCTCATTTGGTGTGTGATCTAAATTATCTCCACGTTGTGCTTCGGGATTAGCGCATGATATAGCACCAAAAATACCCGTTGCTGCTATTGCTAATAAATATGATTTCTTCATAACATTCCTTGCTTTGTTTATGTATAGAACAGGAAGCGGAAAGAAATGTTACCCCCAAATTTCAATTTGGGGGTTTGTACTCAGGTGGTTACCGTATTTAGCGATGAATACTGCGTGACCTACGAAGATGCAGGATTAGGTCTCGCTTTAAGCTAAGAGGTGGTAAATGGTACCGCAATTTCCAGATTTTCCCACAGCATTTTGACGACTCCATTTTGTTCATCGATAGCTTCAATTACGTATGTAAGTCTCGGGGTCGCCTCGTGAGATTTTGGACGAATGGTCGTGCGTAGTACATCCTCATCCTCACTGTAATCATCTGCCAGATGTTGTTCGTAATTTTTATTTAGGATAAAGGTCCAGTCTTCTTTTTCAGGAATAGTAAAAATAGCATATGTGCCGGCTGGTACTGTGTGCCCATCAATCACAATGTCCGAACTAAATAGGATGCTGGTGGCCATATGGGCTCCTGTCACCCAAACCTGTCCATACGGTACTAAACCTCCCCAGATCACCCGATCCTTCACGCCGGGCGACTGATACGTGAGGTGTACATGTGTAGTCCCCACATTGGTCATGGTAACGCGTTTTGGACTTCCCTTCAACGTGTCTGGAGCGATTAAGCCTCGGTTTAAGCTATCCACATATCCTTGACTGCTGCTGGATACGGAACTTTGATGATGCTTATGAGCGTCTGCTTGGGCATCTGTATCGTTTTTTTTCTGTTCTCCGCAACTAGAAGAAAGTAAAATTAACAGAGCTGCTTGGCTAAATAGAATGGATTTATTGTAAAACATATATAAATAAGGGGTTAAGATTCTTGTTTACGGTAGCGCTCCGGAGATGCACCGGCACCTTTTTTGAAAAAAGTGTTGAAGTAGGAGGGGCTTTCAAACCCTAAGCTATAAGCAATTTCCGCAATAGAGCTGCTGGTGTATATTAGAAGCCTTTTTGCCTCCAGCAAGATACGTTGTTTAATGATCTGTCCGCTAGTTAATGCTTGTTGTCCTTTGCACAGTTTGTTCAGATAGCTCTGTGAGATATGTAATTTTGCTGCATAATAAGATGGGTTTTTATGCTGAACGTAATGTTGATCTACCAACTGTATAAACTGCATCACCTTTTCATTGTACTGCATTAACTCATTATTCTGGGCTGCTGTGCCATAACATTTTTGGGTTTCGTGAAGCAAAATATTCAAGTACGATCGTAGTGCATTTTTTCGCTGTATATCAAGCTTCTTCTCTTGCAACATAAAGGTCAGCAGGGTTCGCCACTTATACTGATTCTCTTTAGGAATTTCAAAATGATAGATTTGCCGTGTCTGGTAAAAGGCAAACTGCCGTAGCACATTGCTATTGTAGCGCAAGGAGAAAAAGCTTTCTGTAAAGCAAATCAAATAGCCTTTAGTGCCAGTCTTTAATTGCATACTGTTGACTACTAATGGTCGATTGACTAAGACATGGTAACTATTCAGTTGAATATGCTGACCTTCAGTATGTATCATAGCAGTACCTTGTAACAGCAGTAAAATGATAAAAAAGTTTGGTCGATGTACCTGCTCAAACTGCAACAAAGCATCTATCTCAACACTTAGGTCAACAAGGCAAAAGTGATCAGCACCTTGCTGTACGTTGTTAATTTCCAGTATGGGTAATGTTGGTTCCATAGCCCGTTTTTGCTCCGTATGGATTTAGTATGGTAAAAGGATTTTCCTGGCAATATTTGCCGGAGCCTTTCCTGTGTAATAAAAATAAAAAGAGGTATGTGTTATCAGAGAAATTTAAGCCAATGGCGGGCGAAATAGTCTGCTGTGAAAAGAAAATGCATACTGCGATGGAGACCACAATGACACCTCATCTTGAGGTTGATCAATGTGTTCCGGAGTAGGTAAATAGAAGTCGAATGGAGGCAAAATGTAGGTGGATACCTGCATTAGATGATTAAGTGCCTCGTCTTGCTGCTCTTGTGCCTGTTTCAATTTTTTCATCAGAATACATTCGCCGCCGCAAGCAGAATTTTTTACGTTGCGGTACGTACAAAGATTTTGTGAGATGTAATCTCTGTTCGCATAGAAGCCTGCATACACCCCCAACACAGATATACTCTGTGCAAAAAGTAGTACACTCATAATGATTACAATGCAACGCTTCACGACTACAAAGGTATTGTTTCGGCAGGAGATTTAATAATGCATACCAGAAGTTAATAAACACTCGAATGATGGGGGATGGTGTCGCGACTACTCGTGACGCAAACTTTTTACTGGATTAGCCAGTGCCGCTTTAATGGCTTGAAAGCTAACTGTTGCCAAGGTAACAGCTATCGCTAGCAGACCGATTCCCGCAAACACCCACCATGCTATCGCTATTCTGTAGCTGTAATCACTCAGCCATTGATCCATGGTATACCAGGCAATAGGAGATGCGATCAAAAATGACAATAGAATCAACAGGAGAAACTCTTTAGATAACAATACAGTAATATCTGGAACCGAGGCACCCAATACTTTTCGTACTCCAATTTCTTTCGTGCGGCTTTCGGCCGTGTAGGTAGCCAGACCAAAAAGACCGAGGCAGGAGATAACTACCGTTAACGCTGAAAATAATAAGACTAATTTATAGGTGCGTTCGGCACTGCCAAACTTTTTGGCATATTGTTGATCTACAAAATAATAGTCAAATGGATAGTCGGGGTTGTAGGTATTTAATACTTCTTCTATGGTTGCTAGGTTTGCGGCAGCGGTATGGATTGGATTTAACCGGAAGTGCATCACATTGGCGTAATAGTTTGCCGGACCACTAATCATTAACGGTGCTATCCTACTTTGAAACGGAGATTCAAATATAAAATCTTGCACGACGCCTACGATATGCATGGCACTATCCTCGCCCTTTTTCCGAACGGTTTTCCCAATGGGATCTTCTAATCGCATGGCTTTTGCCGCGGACTCATTAATGAGCAACGCCGTACTGTCTGTGGGAAATTTCCGGATATCAATATCCCGACCCGCAACAAGCGTAATTCCCATAGTGGAAACAAAGTCTGCATCGGATCCAAATAGAATGAAACTCGCGCGTTCGTCGTCGGTAGTGCTGCCATCCCATAAAAAGCCCATATTGTCGCTCCGACGCTGGGTAATAGGGCTTAAACTTTTGGTCAGGCTCAAAATGGCTTCTTTTTCCTGAAGATCATGACGGATAAGATCGGTCTTCGCATCTAGCTCACCTTCCATAAATACATAAATCAGCTGATCCCGGTCGTACCCTGCTTCGCGATCCAGACCGTATCGAATTTGCTGCGCAATAATAGCCGTAGAAATCATCAATGTAATAGCGAAAGTAAATTGCAAGGTAACCAGCACTTTCCTTGGGTTTAAAGATGACTTTGGCGCACGAAACGTGCCTTTCAGTACCTTCACCGGATTAAATGAAGAGAGATAAAATGCTGGGTAGCTGCCCGCAAGAAGTCCGGTGAATAGGACAAATCCCAATCCACCTAACCAGAAACGTATATTTTGCAACGGAAGAGTTAGCTCTTCTTGTACAAGACCATTGTAATAAGGCAGTACAAACGAAACCAAAATTATTGCAAATAAACCAGAAATTGTGCTTAAGAAAAGACTCTCTCCCAAGAATTGCGCAATTAGACCACTCCGTTTTACACCGGCTACCTTGCGAATGCCTACTTCCTTGGCGCGTCGTTCACTGCGTGCTGTGCTGAGGTTCATAAAATTGATACAAGCAATCAACAGAATAAATGCAGCAATGATGATAAACATGCGTACGGTAACTATGTTGCCTGCTACCAAGCGGCCATTCTCCGATTTGCCGTAAAGATAGTCACGGTAAAATGGCTGGGTAAAGACTTCTTGCGTAGAAGGCATGGCTGCTTCCTTGGTATGGTCTATTTTTATGGTTCTACTCTTTTGATCAAATGCGGCTTGTGACGCTCCGGACTTAAGTAATACATAGGTCTGAATGGAATTGATTCCCCAATGTTCATCATCCCAACCGAGTGTTTTCATATAAGACCAGGGAAGTAGATAGTCAAATTTAATTGAGGTGTTGGCAGGCAAATCTTCGAGAATACCACTTACAGTAAATTGATGTACACTATCAATACGAACTGTTTTTCCTACCACTGAGGCTTCACCAAATAACCGTTCGGCAAATTCTTTAGTTAGCACAATCTGTTCGGGTTTCGCTAATACATTTTCTGCATTTCCTTCCAGCAAGGGGAAGGAGAAAATCTGTAAAAATGCAGGATCTACTAAGGAACCAGAGGATTTTAGTTTCTTCTCACCGACTGTTAGTAAAAAATCGGCATCTGTTCTACGTGTAAACGCTTCTACATCTTGATAATCTGTGGCCAGCGTTGGCCCCAGAATCTTTGGTGTGGAGCTCCAGGCAAACAATTCTCCCTGATAATGATCCCGGTTATATATCAGGTACGTACGATCTGCTTTCTCGTGAAAACGATCCATGCTTAGCTCATTTTGTATCCACAAAATAATCAGTATAGCCGCCGCCATGCCGATGGAAAGACCAACGATATTGATAAAGGTATACCCCTTATTGCTAGTGAGGGTTCGAAGTGTGACTTTTAAATAATTTCTTAACATAAGTTATACAAATTAAGGCCTATTCGTCTCGCAAGCTATCTACGGGATTGGCTATTGCGGCTTGCAGCGACTGTATACTGATGGTAATTAACATCACGACTACTAAACTTATTGCCGAGATGATAAAGGGCCAGGGACTTAAATTAATTTGGTAAGCAAAGTTTTCCAACCAGCGCTTCAATAAGAAGTAACCGATGGGTATGGCCACAAGATTGGCCACGACGAAAACTTTGAGGAACGGCTTGTTGAGTAAAAAAAACAATTGCAAAATACTCGCCCCAAGTACTTTCCGGATACTTACTTCCTTTCTTTTAGAAGTGACATGGTAGGCAGTCAAGTTAAATAATCCCAACGCGGCTATGACAATGGCAATCGTAGCAAATGCACTCGACACATTTTTCAGCTGTTCTTCTTTTGCTTGTAGTTGTGCGTAGTTGTTATCCATAAAGGTGTAGTCGAGTGGTAATCTTTCGGAATTCGGGTTTTTCTTCCATTCCACATCCATAGCCGCAAGCGCTTCTTTTGTTTTACCTTTTTCAGCACGAATTAGTACATCAAGCTTGTACGAGCTAGCACCACATTCATCTTTAAAACTATAAACTGCTGGAGCTACTTTGTTTTCAAAGCCATACGCTTTGTAGTCTTTTACCACACCGATAATGGTAAAATGCGTGTCGCAGCCACTTATTTTTTGTCCGAGCGGCTGGTCGATGTCCATGGCTTTTGCCATGCTTTCATTGATTACCGCGAAATGGTTGATCGTATCCTGTTCAAATTCTACAGGCGTTAATGTATTTCTGCCAGTAACGAGCGGAATGGACAATAAGTCAAAATAATCCAGATCTACACCCACCAAATCCACTTCAGTAGTTCTCTTCGGCCCATGAAATTGCTTTTTGACGGGCGGTTGTCCTTCTGCAGGACTGTTCGAAGTAGTGGCCACATGCGTAATACTGCCACTATTTATCAAACGACTACGAAAGTCATTTTTCCAATCGTTGCCTACTTCGAAAACCAGAGACATACCCTTGAAACTAATCACTTGCTCGGTCTCAAATCCCCGTTCGGATGAACGCATATAGTCGAGTTGGCTATTGATGATGATAATGCCAGAGATAAAGATGCTGGCAATAACAAATTGAAAGGTGAGCAATACGGTGCGAAAGCCAATGCGTGTATGGGCGGTTTGCCTATTACCTCGTAACATGGCAATTGGCTTGAAGCCCGATAAAAATAAAGCGGGATAGATCCCTGCTATCGCTGTAGTCATCACGATTGCTATTCCGAGCTGCCATAGGGTATTGGTATGATAGAGGTACTCAGATAAGTCGTCATTAAACCATTTTTGCAAGGCATTGCTAGAAATAATCAATACAAACCAAGCTATCCCTGCGGCAATGAGGCACTGTATAAATACCTCCACCATAAACTGAACAATCAAAGCACTTCTCCGTACCCCGAATAACTTTTTAATACCAATTTCTTTTGCCCGATTTTCAGACTGCGCAATGACCAGATTGGTAAAGTTGATAGCCGACAAAATCAGAATGATGACCGATAATCCACCTAATACCCAGATGGTAATGTATGGCAGGGTGGAGCCATGTTTTGGTTGCAGATGAAGATTGGTCAATGGGTCCAAATACACCTTGCCATTTGCAAAGGCAGAAGATTTTACTAGATGATGTTGGGCGGTATTTTGTTCATAATAGCGGCTGATTTTTTCTGTTAATGCAGCAATATCAGTCTTATGTTCAACCTGAATATAGGTTTGAAAGGTAAAAGAGTTGCCGTGCTCTACTTCATCGTAAACAGGCTTGACTAGCAACATGTCGTATGCTAACACCGAGGGTTTACGTCTTTCTGTTATTCCATAAAATGTTTCGTAAAAACTTTGCTCTAGTGAAAGTGCTTTAAACTCAATTGGTGCTTCTGCTGTGGGCAGAGAATCTTTGTGAAACAGTAGGGCCGAAATCTCCTCATTAGCGATCGTGCCTTCTATTTTGTCCAATTCCGTAAACAATCTGCCATCCTGTGTTTTCATTTGGAAGATGGTTGCGGCGGCAGAATCCACTAAGAGGGCATTCTTTACGCGTGCGGTTTCTTTTCCGAAAATAGGATAGGAGCCATACATGTATGGCACTGCTCTACCGGCTAGCACGATTTCAGAAAATTCTTCCATAATGGCGGGCGCTAATGAAGGTGGCGTTTGATCCGTGTAATCTCCATTGTACGTTAATCCAACTAGATAGATGTTCTCCCTATTTGGATTCCAGGTATCATAGCTTGTCTCCCGATTGATGTATTGATAGGATAATATAAAACCCGCAAATCCAATGGACAATCCCAGGATATTTATCCCTGAAAAAAGACTATTTTTCTTAAAGTTACGCCAGGCAGTTTTTAGATAGCTCGTTATCATTTTTTAGCATTTAGCATTAATTACTAACTTATTCCCAAATCATCAAATCGCACTTCTCATTTCCCACCTCTTCACTCGTCTCGCAAACTATCCACGGGATTGGCTATTGCGGCTCGGATCGCTTGGTAACTAACAGTTGCTAATGCTACCAGCACAGCTAATATACCTGCGATGGCAAACATCCACCATTGAATCTCGATGCGGTACGCGAAATCTTCTAGCCATTTATTCATCGCCCACCAGGCAATAGGGGAGGCAATCAAAATAGCAATCAGTACTACTTTCATAAAATCCTTAGATAACATCGTTACAATGCCGGCAACGGAAGCGCCAAGTACTTTGCGTATGCCGATTTCTTGAATACGTAAACTGACCATATTTATCATTAAACCAAGAATCCCTAAGGCTGCTAAGAATAATGTTAATGCACTAGAGGCAGTAAATATTTGCTTTAGCTTTTCTTCTTTTTGATATTGAGCCTGTAGGGTTTCTTTTACTAGATTCATCTCTAATAATTTTTCTGGATAGAGGTCTTTCCAGACCTGTGTAATGTATCGCATTACTTGATCTTCTGCACCAGCACGGCTACGTATCAAAACAGCACTATGACGAGGGTTTTTGTAACCCACGATGACTGTTGGTACAATCGCTTTGTGTAGTGATTCGGAACTAAAGTCCTCTGTTATACCTACAGGAAGCAACGTTCTTATGCGCGGGATAACCTCACCTAAGTTAGGGTTGTCTAATAAAGTGGCGGTAGTAGCGGTCATTAGACACGGTCTCATCGCTTCGCTCTCGGCAATGAAATCATCTGCGTCAATCACATCGGTAGGCAACGATTGTTGAAGCCATCGGCCTTCACGCAATTTTAAACCTAATGTTTCGGCTAGGTTTGGTTCGCCTGCAATGTACCATAACTCGAATTTATTTTGTGGGTTTTTCGGATCTTCCACCAACCTTGTCATGTAACCTGGTCCATCAGTAGGCAACCAACTGGATAGGCTAAGGTGCATGATATTAGGATGTTCGTATAACTTATTTTTGAAGGCCTCCAGCTGGTTGTCGAAGGAAATTCCCCCAATGCTGATCAGTCCTTCGGTATCAATTCCGGTTTCCTTATTTTTCATAAAGTACACTTGACTCTGCACCACTAGCATAGCAACAAGTATAATGATGGAGAGACTGAATTGTGTGATAACCAAAGTCGAACGTAAATAGCTTTTGGAAGATTTATTTGTTTTAAGTGATTTTTTAAGTACACCGTTGGCAGCTAACCTAGTTATAAACCAAGCGGGGTATAAACCAGAAAGTAAGCTGATGACGATGACAATTAATACCATGCCCACAAAATGTGTTAGACGGTATGCAGAAGCTATTTTGTTTCCAATAAAGTGTTCTACATAGGGTAATGCGATTAGATAAAACACTATTGATATAGCCAAAGCGGCGGCAAACATAAGGAGGGATTCCAATAAGAATTGTGCTATTAGGCTATGTTTTGAAGCTCCGAGTACTTTTCTTATGCCTGTAATCTTTAATCTACTCGATGCTTGTGCCGTACTCAAATTCACATAGTTGATGCATGCCATTAACAACACTAATACGGCGATACCTGCGTAGATATAGAGATTTTGTTGGCTACCTCTGATGATCTGATAGGCACCAAAATCACTTTTTAGATAGCTGTCGCGGATGGACTGGAGCTCAAATTGGGTAGGTTTTTTGACCTCAACAAATTGAGCATACCATTGATTGATTTTTTCCTGAAAGGCAAGCTGATCGGTGCCCGGTTTTAAAAGTAAGTAATGACGGATGTACATGCCACTATCATCCTTACGAAGTTCCCTCTCTATTCTATTTTCCACGATGATCACATCGGTACGTAGATGTGAATTTGTGGGAAGATCTTGCATAATGCCGGCAATAATATACTCATTCGACCCATCGTCGTATCTGGGTACATCATAAATGGTTTTCCCGATAGCTTCTTGCCCTTTAAAATAGGTATTGGCGAAGGTTTTTGAGATGATAATCTTCGTGGCATCTTTACTGGGTGTGAGATTATCACTTTTTATGAGACGTATATCTAATAACCGTTGCACTGCAGTATCGGTGTATAAAGCGGTCACATTAATGGCAATATCTTCGTTTTTTTGCAGCTTAAAATCAATGGGACTTAGGTACAATGTGCTGTATTCTTCTATTTCTGGAAAGTTGCTTTTCAAGGCTGGCGCTACACCGCCAAATGCAGCACCATTCTTTTTTGAAAGTAAGTCTCTTTCGTCTGGTGGGATGGATATCAGACGATATAGGTCGTCTGCTCGAGCCCAGTGCTTATCATAGGACAGCTCGTCGGTCACAACCGCAGCGAGCAGCATACTTACGACAATACCTATGGAAAGTCCACCGATAGCAATTAGCGTGTTCGTTTTTCCCTGAAGCAATGTTCGTAAAGCAATTTTTAAAGCGTACATCATGGCGTTTGGTTAAATAACTTTTTTATCAGCATAAATTACTCGTCTCGCAAACTATCGACAGGATTCGCTATTGCGGCTCGGATCGCTTGGTAGCTAATAGTTGCCAATGCCACCAGCACAGCTAATAGGCCAGCGATAGCAAACATCCACCATTGGATCTCGATGCGGTACGCAAAATCTTCTAACCATTTGTTCATCGCCCACCAGGCAATAGGGGAGGCTATAAGGATAGCGATTAGTACGACTTTCAGAAAATCCTTAGACAACATCGTCACTATGCCTGACCCGGAAGCTCCTAATACCTTACGTATGCCGATTTCTTTAACCCGATTTTTCACGATAAAAGTGGTGAGTCCTAGTAAGCCTAAGCAAGCGATTAGGATCGCCAGAACAGAAAACGTCAGTGCAACAGCGCCCACTCGTTGTTCAGTACGATATATGCTATCAAAGGCGTCGTCTAAGAAATAGTAGCTAAATGGCATCGTTGCAGAAAGAGACCCCCATTTTGTATTAATCTGCTTTAGTGTTTCGGTCACTTCTGAAGCAGCTATCCGGAAAGCGCTCGCTCCGCGATTGTAGCCTAAGCGCATGCAAAGCGGACCCACTTGCTCACGTAATGAGCTGTAGTGAAAGTCTTCTATCACTCCCAAAATAGTATAGGTAGTTGCTGAGCCATCTGTATCTAACATATACATCTTTTCTCCAAGGGGATCAAGACTACCAAATAGTTTTGCCGCGGTTTCGTTGATAATAATACCGGTAGAGTCAGACCCGAGGGCTGGTGAAAAATTTCGTCCTTGAGTCATTGTCATTCCCAATGTAGGGATGTAGTTGTAGTCAATGTTCCAAATCTGTGCATTGAACACACTTTCATCATTCGAAGTCATATTTCTAGAGAATGGCATGTCACTTCTTGCCGAATTGGCAACGGGTAGGTAACCAGCAAAGCTGGCGGATTCTACGGCACTCATTTCAGATACCGTATGGCGGAATGTTTCTGCATTAGTTCCTAAAGCATTTGTATTATTTACAATCAATACTTGCTCTTTATCAAAACCTATTTTTTTCTGTTGAATAAAGTGCAATTGCTGATAAATTACGATAGTTGCACAGATAAGAACAATAGAGGTGATAAACTGGAAGATAACCAGTGAGTTTCTAAAACTATGCTTGCGCCTTCTCCCACCTACTTTTCCTTTAAGCGCCGCTATAGGATTAAAAGCCGATAGGAAGAGTGCTGGATATAGCCCCGCCAGTATACCAGCGATAACTGTAAACAGCATAAAGGGAACTAGTAGTTGTGGTCGGAAGAGATCAACCGTCTGTAGCATTTTTCCAGAGAGTGTATTAAATGCGGTAAGGGCAATGGGGGCAGCAACAAGGGCTATGACAAAGGAAATACTAATCACGAGAATTGACTCGATTAGAAACTGTATGATTAAGCGTTTCTTTTTGCTACCCAATATTTTTTGAATTGAGACCTCTTTTGATCGTGAGGTTGCCTGTGCAATGGTCAAATTCGTGAAATTTACACAGGCTAAAACCAGTATGAAAATAGCCACTAGGGAAAACATCCACACGTATTTTATATCCCCGTTTTGCCCCAGCTCGGGGTGTCGATTGGATTGCAAGTGAATGTCGGTGAGCGGCATGAATGAATAATCCAGTTTGTTGCCGGTCCGTTCAAATTCCTCCATCGAAGAAATATCCATGAGCTGCTGTGCCTGAGGGACGATATGTTTTTGGATCACTTGCGAGAAATTGTCCTGAAATTTCTGATAGTCAGTGCCATCACGCAATAGCACGTAGGTTTGGAAATTATGGCTCAAAAAATTGCCCCATGGATAGCTTATATCTAACATGGGAAAGATAAAGTCAAAATGGAAGTGCGAGGTTCGTGGCATATCTTCGAACACCGCGGTAATTCGATGCAATGGATGTGCTGGATCGTTCGTTTCTATAGATTTTCCAAGTACTTCTGTAGATCCGAAGTATTTTTTTGCAGATGATGCACTGATGATTACCGTATTCGGCTCTCGAAGCGTGGTGGCCGTATTACCTGATAACAAGGGAATGGAGAAAATATCCAGTAAAGTAGAATCTGCATATATAGTGGCCGTTTCTTCCACGAAATTACTTCCTTGCCTGAAAAGTTTTGACCGACTGGGTGTGTAAAATCGCACGAAATTCTCTACCTGTGGATATTCGCTTTTTAAGGTGGGACCCATTGGGTCACTACAAGTCGCTAAATGTAGATCTGAACCGCCAATTTTTAAGTCACTATTAATCCGATAAATACGATTAGCGTTTTTATGATGTAGATCGTACTGCCATTCGTCCATAACATATAAGCAAATCAGCAAAAAGCTGACTAAGCCTATGGCTAACCCCACGACATTAATTAATGTAAGCATTTTTTGCTTTTTTAGACTTCGCCAAGCCATTTTAAAGTGATTTCCAATCATCTGATTCTCGTTAAGATTCTACAAAAACTAACCGCATATTTTTCGTTTATATCCCTCCATTATTCATCCCGTAGGCTATCCACAGGATTGGCTATCGCGACTCGTATCGCTTGGTAACTAACAGTCGCTAAGGCCACCAGTACTGCCAGCAAGCCTGCCAAAGCAAACATCCACCATTGGATTTCGATGCGGTAGGCAAAATCTTCCAGCCATTTGTTCATCGCCCACCAGGCAATTGGTGAAGCAATTAGTATGGCTATCAACACAATCTTTACAAAATCTTTTGATAGTAAGCTGACAATGCCTGCCACAGAGGCGCCGAGTACCTTACGTATGCCAATCTCTTTGGTGCGTTGAAATGCCGTTAAGGTCGCTAATCCAAAAAGGCCTAAACAACTGATAAAAATGGTTACACCAGTCGCTAAATCAATCAATTTTGCCGTTCGATGCTCACGCTCATATAAATTTTTAATCTTCTCATCGGCAAATTGATATCCGAAAGGCGCATTTGGATAAAGTTGTTTCCATTCTCGCTCCATCACAGCAAAAGTTTTTTGCCATTGAGTTCTGTCTTTCGGAAGTTTAATATGAAAGGTTTGTAACTGACCAGACTGATTCGAGGATACCAATAGTAGGGGTTCAATCTTAGCGCGTAACGATTTTTGGTGGAAGTCCTTGAATACACCTACTATAGGAAATGAGATATTTTCGCCTTGCAGGAGGTGTTGACCAATCGCCTGCTCTGGAGACTTCAAGCCCAAGGCTTTAACACCGGCCTCACTGATTAAGACATCGCGCATTGTGTCTGTTTGCTGCAAATTGCGGCCAGCTAACAATTCAATCTCGTATAGGTCTAAAAAATCATGATCAATATATTTTCGAGGAGAGGCCAATTGGATCCGACCAGTGTCAGCTGCGAAATCATACATATTCCCCCAATGATTTTGGTTTTGGGGCTCGTGCCCCTGAGCGATTTGAACTACCTCTGGATGTTTTTGTAAGGCCTGCTTATATAACAATGGATCCACATCGGCGTTCTGGTACGATTTGTACGGCATGCGTACGGTGACTACTGCGTCGTGCGAAAAGCCCAGATCTTTCGTAAGCGTATAGTTCAGTTGATACGCCATAATTAGCGCACCAACGATAAAGAATTGAGCAATAATGAATTGAAAGACAATAAGCCCTTTGCGTAACGTTAAGCGAGTGCCTTGAATACGTGTTTCCAACTTACCTTTTAAGGTTTCTATGGCACGTAACTTATTGATTAAGTACGATGGATAAAGCCCTGCAAAAGCGGTTATAAGTAGGATAAGACCAAGAAGAAATAGGGCAATAGTCCAGAGATTGCTGTAGGTTTCTATCGCTGCAGGTAAAAACTCTGGATACAAATGACGAAAGGCAACCACCATCGGCCAGGATAGTAGGAGCGACAATAAAGAGATACAAAAGGTTTCTATCAGAAAGTTGAAGGTTAATACCGTAGGTCTTGCGCCGAGCGTTTTGCGGATGCCGATCTCCTTTGCGCGTTGTGGTACCTGTGCAGTACTCAAGTTGATGTAGTTGATACAAGCCAACGTCAATAAAAAACCTCCTATGGCAATCAGACCATAGATTACTTTTTTTTCCACCACCAATCCGTGAGTGTCGTATTGCGGTTCAAAATGTTTCTCTTGCAAAGGGAAAGAAATAAAATTCGCTTTTAATCCCATTTTTGCATGCATTTCTCCAGCAAGTTCTTGATAGCGTGTTTGTCCCACTTTTAATAGAAAATCCAAAGAAGCCTTATTACTTGTTTTGACAAATACAGTATGATTTGAGTTCATGTTTGTCCAACCTTGGTCGATCCATTCCTGATCTGCCATAGGCATAAATATTTTCGCGGGAAAACTGCTTGGGAATGGGAGGTCTTTGACAACTCCAGAGATAACATACTGCACGGTATCGGCCAGAATTACCCTGCCAGACAAGGCTGAAGGGTCATCCTTTGGGAAAAACTCTTTTGCTTTGCTCTCTGTCAACACCATACTGTGCGGATTCGAAAATGCGTTATGAGTGTTTCCAGATAACCATTGATAAGGTAGTAGATCAAAATAGCTGCTTCGTGTACTTACTACGTCTTCAGCTTCTTCCAAAATGACCGTTTCGTCGCGGTCGCTTTGCAGGGTTGATAGCCGTTCAAAATAATTACTGTAGATGGGTACAACGAGCGCATCATTTAGTGCTTGGTCTTCCATTAGTGGAGCTAGACCAAGTGGTACCCCAGCAAGTCCCGTTTCTTCCCCATGTTCTTTGCCGTGCATGACAATTTGGTATACATTTTTATATTCGGGGATGTTCTTATCGAAGGAAAGCTCATGTTGTACAATGCTAAATACCAACCAACAGGCGCTGATGCCAATGGATAGGCCAATTACATTAAGGGAGGTAAAGAGTCGGTTTCGCCAAAGATACCGAAGCGTCATTTTAATGTTATGTCTCATCATAGGTAGGATTTCTTGTAAAGGTTAATAGGTGTTATTATTATTATTATTATTATTCATCTCGCAAACTATTTACGGGGTTGGCCAGTGCTGCTCTTATCGCCTGATAACTAACTGTTGCCAATGCCACTGAAACGGAGATAAAGCCCGCTAAGGCAAACATCCACCATTGCATCTCAATGCGGTAGGCAAAGTCTTGCAGCCATTTGTTCATCGCCCACCAAGCAATCGGAGATGCGATAAGGATAGCAAGGAAAACCACTTTTAAGAAATCTTTGGATAGCAAGGTGGCGATACTTGATACGGAAGCCCCCAATACTTTGCGTACGCCGATTTCTTTTACCTTGGTTTCGGCCACGTAAGCGATCATGCCGAATAAGCCCAAGCAGGAAAGGAAAATCGCTAACAGGGAAAATGTTAAAGACAGGGAAGCGGTTTGTTTCTGATCTTTAAACTTTTCGGCATAACGTTCATCGACAAAACGATAATTAAAGGGATAGGCCGGATTATACTTTTTAAGTGTATGCTCTAATTGAACCAGCCGGTCTGTCGTACTATGCCGTCCGTCTGTCCGTACAATCATATTAAACATCCAGTCATTGGAAGCATAAATCATTAATGGCGCTACATCATCATAGGGAGATCCTGTAATGAAATCGGAAACCACACCGGTAATCACAAAGTTCGAGTCGCCCCAATTGAAGGGTTGGCCAATGGGGTTTTCCAGCCCCATCATTTTTATAGCAGCTTCATTTAATAAAATCGCATTGCTATCTGCGGCAAGTTGTGGATATTGAATGTCTCTGCCGTCTATTAATTTCAGTCCTAATGTTGGAATCATATCGGCTTGCGAACGAATCACTCGGAAAGTGGTGTTTTTGGATTGTTCAGGCGTGGCTCCAGGCCAGGAAAAATTCCCGGAAGAAGACGATCCATTCTGCGTTATTGTTGTTCCAGTGCGGGTAACGCCCGTTATCATTCCGCTGCTCAATAACTCGTCTTTGATCAATTCGTAGCGCTCGCCAGCATCTCCTTCCAATGCGATTTCTAATAATTGCGAAGTCTCATATCCTGCATTTCGTTCGCTGGCATGCTTAATTTGCATGCGCACCACCAGAGTGGAGATTATCAAGATCATCGCAATGCTAAATTGAAGTACGACTAATACGCTACGCATATTGAAACGCGATAGTGGAATAGCGCGAAGCCCTTGCAGGCTTTTTATTGGCTTGAAGGAGGATAGTACGAATGCGGGATATATTCCGGCAAATAGCCCGGTGGCCAGAACAAATGTAAACAGAGCTAACCAAATTGCATAGCCTGTCCCCGAAATAGTCAATTGCGTATTTAATAGATGATTAAAAACTGGCAAAAATAAGATACCAAGCAATACGGCAAATAATCCAGCAGCTAGGCATATAAGCATCGATTCTGTCAGAAATTGTCCAATTAAATTTCCTTTTTTAGCGCCGATTACCTTTCGAACGCCTACCTCTTTAGCACGTTTTTGACCGCGAGCGGTGCTCAGATTCACAAAGTTTATTCCGGCGACCACCAAGATTAAAAGGCCAATGATACCCACCAGACGTACCTCTTCAATTTTTCCTCCTACGGGCACACCGTTTTCAAACTTCCCATGTAAATGTTGTTTGGACAGGGGATAGAGGAAGTGATACAAGTTCTTTAAATCAGGCGCTTCGGTGGATAGCAATGACGCTATTTTTGCATTCAGGGGAGATAGATCGACATGCTTCTTCAGTCGGACATACGTATTGTAGGTGAAGGTATTCCAATTGGAAGGGTCATTTTCCAGCGGAATAAGAAATGAAAAGGTAAAATGGGTGTAAGCCGGTAAATCAGCTAATACAGCAGTCACCACATGCGGATTTTTATTGTCCACTATAATCGTCTTACCAATAGGCTCGTCATCTTTAAAGAGACTCTTTGCTAAACTTTGTGTGATCACTATACTAGATTTTTGCTTCAGTGCATCGCTGCCTTGTCCCTGAAGCAATGGAAAATCAAATACCTCTAAGAACGTCGGATCCACTCCGTTACCGATTACTTTAATACTTTCTCTGTCTTCTGCTTTCAGTAGTGTTTCAGCCGGCCAGTAGACACGAGCGGCCGCAGCCACCTCTGGGTATTGTGCTACTAGTGCATCTGCCGCGGGATAAGAGGTTACATCATGCGCACCACCTTCCGTAAAACTGGTCCATAGTTTGTAAATCTCGGATTGGTCGCGATGAAAGCTATCGTAGCGAAACTGATGTTGCACCCATAAAGCAATTAACAAGGTCGCAGTAAGGCCTATCGCCAACCCTAGAACATTGATCGCTGCAAACCCTTTGTTTTTCCAAAGATTGCGTAAAGCGGATTTTATGTAGTTCTTAATCATGTTTTTAGCACTAAATATTAATCATCAAATTCCCAAATCATTAAATTCTCCCCCTTCTTCACTCATCCCGCAGGCTATTTACCGGATTTGCAAGCGCTGCACGGATCGCCTGCCCGCTTACCGTTAGTAAGGCGATAATTAAGGCGGCTAAGTCCGCCAATGCAAACATCCACCATTGAATCTCAATGCGGTAAGCAAAGTCTTCCAGCCATTTATTCATCGCCCACCAGGCGATCGGAGACGCGATTACGATAGAAATTAGTACTAGCTTGACAAAATCTTTGGAAAGCAAGGCTACAATGCCTGATACGGAAGCACCCAGTACTTTGCGAATGCCAATTTCTTTCGTGCGTTGAAGCGCGGTTAGCGTAGCGAGGCCAAACAGACCAAGGCAACTGATAAATATCGTGATGCCTGTAGCGGCATTGACTAAGGTTTGCGTATTTCTTTCCGACTCATACAATGAGGCGATCACCTCATCATAAAATTTGTATGAGAACGGTACATCGGTATACACGCGATTCCAAGCGGTCTCGATTTGTTCAATTGCCGCAGGCCATTGTTTTGAATCACGCGGCAATTTAATGTTAAAAGCATGCAATGACTCCTTTCTTGAATAAAGCGTTGTGGGGTATATTTCTGTCTGTACGCCGAATTGATGAAAATCTGTCACTACCCCAACGATAGGGTAGGCTTTAGCTTTATTGTGCGTAAATAACAATTGCCCAATGGCTTCTTGTGGTGTATCAAAGCCGTACCCTTCTAGTGCTTTCTCGGTGATGATCAATTCACTGACGGTGTCTGAATAGTGTATATTTCTTCCTGCCAGCAATTCCATGCCGTAAAGATTGAGATAGGCTGTATCAATGTATTTAATCAATAATGACTGTTCTACTTCGGTCGTGTCCTGGCGATGAATATATCCACTCATTAACATTTTATTATGCATGGGCTTGTCGCCTAATGATACACCGCGAAGAGAGGGAACCTGCGTCAATTCGTTTTTAAGTATGGTTTCTTTTCCTTTGTTAACAGCTTGGTTGTATACTTTATAGGGCACATCTACGGTAAGAATGGCATCCTTGTCAAACCCCAAATCACTGTGTATCGAAAAATAAAGTTGCTGGCCAATGATCACAGCACAGATGACAAATACTTGAGCAACCAAAAATTGAAATACGATCAGTCCTTTGCGAAAGGATAGCCCCCCGCGTCCCACCAACTTTTCCGTTTGTCCTTTCAGAATTTTGACTGTCTGTATTTGTGTAGAGAGAAATGCAGGGTAAAGTCCTGATATAATGGAGATCGTTAGGATAAGCACAAGAATAAATACGATCATGCGTGCATAATGGATATGCTCAAACATGCCCTCAGGTAAAAACGGTTCAAAAACCTTGCTCGCGACGAAGGTCAAGACTATAGAAAAAGCAGCCGCCAGGAGGGTAACTATAAAAGTCTCGACGATGAATCGATAGACTAGGTGCTTAGGCGTACTACCCAATGTCTTGTGTACACCGATCTCTTTCGCTCGCTGCGGAAGCAATGCCGTGCTTAGGTTGATGTAGTTGATGCAGGCAAGTAACAGTAAGAATCCGCCTACAGCCATTAGACCGTACAACGTAGTTTTGCTTGCCACCCGTGTTTGTGCGCTAAATTCTGTCCCCGCGAAATGTTTTTCCGCTAAAGGCAAAGCCTCATACCAGCTTTCGTACTGATATTTTTTAAAGATTTCTGCTGAATGATCTCGATGTACTGTGTTTAAATGCGCCATAATTGGTGCAGGACTTGTCCCCCTCATTGTTTTGAAGAAAATCAGGTCAGAAGAACTTTTACTGGTCCACCAATCGTTATTCAGATCAGCATCCGATACACGACGAAATTCCAGATTGTCATGATTGAAGCTATTGGCGTAATCTAAATTAGCGACCACACCAGAAATTTGGAAAGAAACGGTATCATCATAAATAATCGTTCGACCTAAAATTTCTGCCGCCGGCAATTTTCCGAAATACTCTTTAGCCTTGCTCGTGGTAAGGACAATCTTATCTGGCGCATCCAGTGCAGTCTTCTTGTCTCCAGCCAACCAGCGATATTCGATCATGTCGAAATACTCCGGCAAAGTGGTTACGTGAGCCAACTCAACATCAAATTCTTTCGGTTTATTTGTCCTTTCATTCGGTATTTTTACGCTATTGTGATAGCGATAAAACATCGGAACCACCAATTCGACTCCACTTGTTTCATGAAGTAGCAAATTGACCGCAGGTTGAGATACGCCGCCAAATCCGCTTATCTCCGTCTCACCCTCCTCTTGATCCAGACTGATAACCTGATAGATCCGATCTGCTTCCGGTATATTTTTATCAAAACTATGCTCATAATCCGCTATCTGATAGATAATCCAGCAGGCGCTGATTCCTATCGCTAAACCCAATACATTCAACAACGTGAACAGTTTGCTTCTCCAGAGATATCGGAGCGTAGTTTTTAAGTGGTGTGTATTCATAATTTTTTTTCTAAAATAATAGGTTACTCATCCCGCAGGCTATTTACCGGATTGGCAAGCGCTGCACGGATCGCCTGCCCGCTTACCGTTAGTAAGGCGATAATTAAGGCGGCTAAGCCCGCCAATGCAAACATCCACCATTGAATCTCGATGCGGTAAGCAAAGTCTTCCAGCCATTTATTCATCGCCCACCAGGCAAATGGACCCGCAATAAATATGGAGATGGTAACTAGTTGCAAGAAATCGATGGATAGCAAGCTTACGATACTAAATGTGGACGCACCCAATACCTTACGTACACCTATTTCTTTTGTCCGTTGCTGCGCAGTGTAGGCCGCCAATCCCAGCAGTCCGAGACATGCGATAAAAAGTGCAAGCCCAGAGAAAGCGGAGAATAATCGTCTAAAGCGATAATCTGCTTCATATTGGCGATTAAAGCTATCGTCTAAGAAACTATATAGAAAAGGACGGTGTGGAGCTACGCTAGTCCAAATGTCGGCCAGTTTGGCGAGCGTTTCTGACGCGCCTGCATTTCGGATTTTAAGCGTTATGAACTTACTGCTTCGAGGTTCCAACCGTAAAGTAAGTGCTTCTATCTTTTGATGAAGAGATAGGTAGTTAAAGTCTTTTACAACACCTATGACCTGTCCTTCGCGATCCCATTGGGCAAAGCGTTTGCCAATAATCTTTTCTGGATCGGAATAGCCCCAAAGCTTGGCCGCCGCTTCGTTGATGACCAATGAATGTATAGTATCTACCGGGAATTCTCTGGAATAAGGACGACCAGCCGCCATCTGAATTTCATAGTTCGGTATAAAGTCAACATCGACCTCAAATATGGATTGAATAAATACTTTCATCTCCCCGTCGGGCAACTCTATTGCTGTGCCTGCGTCTGGGAAGTAGGAGCCAGGTATGCTGCGCGACGAGGAAACCGACACCACATCCTTCTGCTGAGCAAAAGTTTGCTTTATAGCTTCCAAATTCTGCAAAACTTGATTATCGTAATTGAAATCAACGACCAACATTTGCGTTTTCTCAAACCCAAGATCCTTTTGCTGTAAGTGACCCAACTGTGAAAACACGATATACGTGCCAGCGATCAAGGCGATTGACAAACCGAACTGGAAAACCACCAATCCTTTTCTTAGCCAAACGCTGCCAGAAGTTGCCCCGGAAGAGCCTTTAAAAACCTTGACGGGTTTGAAATTAGCCAATACAAATGCAGGATAGCTAGCTGCGACAAGGGCTGTCGTTGACACGATGACGATAAAGAAGATCAGGGTAGTGAGGTTGAATAAACTGGAAAGATCGAAGTTTTTTCCAACAAACATGCTCATAAAAGGAAATAGACAGAGTACCAGTATTACACCCGATATACTCGCGAAGAGCACCAGCAATAAGGATTCGCTCATAAACTGCAAGACGAGGTCTTTTCTGCTGGCGCCTACTACCTTGCGAACTCCAACTTCCTTTGCACGTTCCATTGATCGGGAGGTCGCAAGATTCATAAAGTTGACGCAGGCAATACATAGGATGAAAGCACCGATAACGACGAAAATATAGATATTTTGCATGCTGCCTACTGGCCCGGGTTGCCGATCTGCTTTTGAGTTTAGATACGCGCCCAGCATAGGTTCAAGATGAATGCTGTATTTACCCTCTTGTGAGGCGTGATGTCGCGCAATGAAATCCGGAAGTTGTTTTTCCAGTTTCTGGATTTCGTAGTCTTCCGGTAGTAACAGGTAGGTGTAAAAATCGACGTACTCCCATGTGTCAAATACTTCTGACCACGACTGCCGAAAAGAACTCATGGAGAGTAAAGCATCGAACGAGAAGTGAGAATTAGACGGAAGATCTTCGATAACGGCAGTAACGGTATATGTGCCCGGCGCAGCACGGCCGCCGGTCACACCACCTTCCAACGTTTGACCGATCGGATTGGTATCTCCGAAGTATTTTTTTGAAAGCTTTTCGGTCAATACAATAGAGTATGGTGCCGTTAGCGACGTATGCGGATCGCCAGCGAGAAATTGCCAACTGAATACGTCGAAAGCTGTGGAGTCCATGCAGAAAATATTTTCCTCTTGAAACGCTTTTTCGCCGTGCTTCAGTAAGATAGAGATCTGTCCTGAAAATTGTACCACCTTTTGCACCTCTGGAAAATCGGCTTTCAGAGCCGCGCCAACAGGAGCATTCCCCCAAATTTGATGTGTTTCTGAACCATCTTTTTCCTTCCAATCGTGAACTACACGATAGATTCGCTCTTTCTTTATATGATAATGGTCGAAAGAAAGCTCATCTTGAATATACAAAGCAATCAATAGGCAGCATGCAAGACCAATAGCTAGACCAAGGATGTTGATCGACGAATAACCCTTGTTTTTAATAAGATTTCGCCAAGCGATTTTCATATAGTTTTTGATCATGACTTTAGGTGTTTAGTTCTGAAATTGGGGTTGATTCTTTTCTATTCATCTCGCAAGCTTTTAACCGGATTGGCCATTGCCGCTTGGATAGCGCGTAATCCAATAGTGAGATAAGCTAATACGATGGCAATTAGTCCTCCGATAACGAATATGCTCAAGTTGACATTGGTACGATAGGAAAAACTGCTCAACCATTCATTCATTAAATACCAGGCGATTGGACTGGCTACAACGATGGAAATACAAACCAAGGCAATAAACTCTTTGCTCAATAAATGTACAAGACCTAATACGCTTGCACCAAGTACTTTTCGAATGCCAATCTCTTTGATACGAATTTGTGCAGAATAGGTGGTCAGAGCAAAAAGGCCTAAAGCAGAAATAAAGATCGCAATGCCCGAAAATATATTGAAAAGTAAACCGGTGCGATTGTCTGATTTATACAACTCATCAAACTTCGCATCTAGAAAAGAATATTTAAACGGAAAATCACTTGGGTATTTTTTGTATTGGGTCTCTACAGCCGCAATAGCCTGTTCGGCCATGCCTGGTTGCGCTTTTACGTAAAGTGCCCCACGATACCAGTGCGTCCACATCAGCATAGGGCCGATTTTCTCCTTCAACGATTTGTAATGGAAATCTTTTACCACACCAATGATTTGACCATCCATTCCATGGAAATTAAGTGTTTGCCCAGTGTAAGGCAACTTTAGACCGATTTGTTTTGCCAACGCTTCATTGATGATAAAGGACGAAGAGTCACTTGGCAGGCCGGTGAAATTATGTCCTTCCAAAAGTTCTAAATTAAGTAGTGGGAGGAAGTTTTTATCTACGTTTGCCTGCGTGACGATAATCGATTCACCAGCACTTTTGCCCGCCCATTCTAAATCGCCCGTGGCCTCGCCATGGTCAGCTAGGTTGTACACACCGGTCAACGCTGTGCTTTGAATAGCGGTAGAAGTGGCTAGTTCGTTGCTTATGGCATCATAGGCTTGCACAGCATCCCAGTCTAAATTAACCGTAAATATCTGTTCTTTGTCGTAACCCAGGTTTTTATCGCGTATGTAGTGCAATTGGTTTTTAATGACCAATGTAGCGATGATTAGCGTGATGGATATCGTGAATTGAAAGATCACCAATCCTTTTCTTAACACAGACGCGGAACTATGCTTGTTGAGTTGACCTTTAAGTGATCGAAGCGCAGAAAATGAAGTAAGTTGTAATGCGGGGTAGACACTCGCCAAAAGTAGCGTACCTCCGATAGCCATACCGATGTACCACCAGACATTGAGATTGCCGAGCGAAAAAGTCAACGATTTTCCGGCAATGCTATTGTAGCCAGGAATTAGCGCCCAAACGAATACTATGGCTAATGAAAGTGCGATGGCAAATATAAGCGTCGTCTCGAGAGCAAAGGTAGTATACAACTGGATTCGGCTGGCTCCGATTACTTTACGAATACCTACATCTTTGGCACGCTCCAATGATCGTGCAGTAGAAAGGTTGACGTAATTGATGGCTCCGATAACGAGCAGTAAGACAATAATGATGGTGAAGACTTGTACTAAACGTAACGCAGATTTGTTTCCGTCAGCAGAAACTAAATGTAGTTCCGAGAGCCTGTCCATGGAAAATAGTGTAGATGATTCGCCGTCCCTTAATTTCTTATATCCTTCAGATATCTTACCGCTAACAATGGAGTGATCGGCACCGGACTGCAATTTCACATATGTATTAAATGCATAATTTCCCAAATCTTCGTCGATGGTTTTCCAATTCATGTTGCCACCATTTTTGGTGAATTGGGCAGCATGATAGGATAGCGGTATCAATGCATCGAAATTAATGCTCGAATTTTGCGGAGCATGATCAACGATTCCAGTGACCGTAAAAGGTTCGCCTTGCCATTCCAGTGTTTCGCCGACGATGTCTTCGTTGCCGAACAGCTCGATAGCCATTTTAGGCGTAAGCAAGATATGACGTTGATCGGCAAGAAATGTAGATGACTGACCTTCTACTAAAGGGAAGTTAAAAATGGAAAAGAAGGATTCGTCCACGAAAGCGACTTTGCTGCCGAAGGACTTTGCTTTCGTTTTCCTATTTTCCAGAACACCACCGGCGTTGTATGTCACTCTGGATGCACTTTCTACCTCAGGAATAGCTCGAGCCAGTAGCGCAATTGGTCCGGGAGCACCTTCCCATACGGTGGGCGAATCACCAAACTGCATGTGAGAGCTTATTTTATAGATGCGCTCGGAATCAGGATGGAATTGATCAAAACTTCGTTCATCCTGAACCCATAGAATAATCATGATGGCAGTTGCCAAGCTTACCGAAAGTCCAAGAATGTTGACGAACGTGTAAAACTTGTTGTTCTTTAGTCTTCGCCAGGCAGTTTTGATGTTTTCCATAATAAGCTTTCCATTTTTAAGGTTCATAAAATTCAGAAGGTCGGTAGCGTTAATACGGCTACTATCCTTTTTTCCTCCTTTGGTATTCTAAATACTTATATCTTAATACTAATATCTCCATACTAAATACTATTTCTCGAGATCTTTACTCATCCCTCAAGCTATCTACAGGATTCGCTAACGCAGCTTTAATAGCCTGAAAGCTTACCGTGAGAAATGCAATGCTGATGGTTACTCCGCCTGCCAAGAGGAACATCCACCAATCTATGCTGATGCGATAGGTAAACTCCTGTAGCCAATGATGCATAATCCACCAGGTTATAGGAATACTAATGCATAATGCAATGCATACTAAAGACACAAAATCTATGGTGAGCAAGGCGACGATTCGAGCGATAGACGCTCCCAATACTTTTCGGATGCCAATTTCTTTAATCCGCCGCTGCGCAGCATAAGCAGACAAGGCGAATAGTCCTAAACAGGCAATGCAGATCGTAATAGCAGAAAATAGCCCCATTATTTTAGCGGTTTGGCGCTCATGCTTGTAAAGGGCCGCGTAGTCTTCGTCTAGAAAGTGCGATTCAAAAGGAATATCTGGTTTAATTGTTTTCCAGACGGTTCCGATAGCAACCAATGTACTGGCCATATTAGCATGTCGATCTATTTTGATGAAGATATTCCCAAAATAGTCGTACTCCGGAAATAGCACTATCGGCTGCACTTCTTCTTTCAGAGAGGCGAAATTAAAGTTTTCTACGACGGTGGTGATTTTTCCTAAACGACCATTTAAGTTCATGTGTTTGCCGATGGCCTCCTCAGGCACAAAGCCCATCGCATTTGCCGCTAGTTTATTAATAATGAAGGGGTACTCTTGAGCAGAACTGGTGTCGCGTGTACGAAGGATGTCTGCGTCGGTCAGATTTTGTCCAGCTACAATAGGAATTTCAAACACAGACAGAAAATCTTTTTCTATTGGAATGGCCGTAACGCTTATTTCTAAATCGCCGCCTTTGCCTTCTATATCAAAAGCAGTATATCCACCTTGTACTGAGACAGGAGAGTCGTAAGAAGCGGTTACCCCTTTTACAGCAGGGAGACGGAGTAGATTATTCTTCAGCGTCGTGCGGTCCGCGTCTTTAAGTACGCTACCATTTAATATAATTACTTGTTCGCGATTTAGCCCTGTATTGGTTTCCTGTAGAAATTGTAGCTGACGGGTAGCAAAAAGAGTACAGGTGATAAAGAGTAAAGAGATGCAAAATTGCAGGACGACTAATACTTTGCCCGAACCAAAACCCTCTCCAGCAGTTGCGCCTTTTACTTTTAATATCTGCAGAGGGCGAAGTTTGGATATTAACCAAGCTGGCCAGCCTCCGCCGAGGAGTGACATGAATAGAGTAAATACCAAAATGGCTAGATAGAATAGTGGTTGATTCCAAAAGTGCAAATGCATCTCCACACCAATGTACTGGCTGAATGCAGGAAGTAACAACCAAGCGCAAACTACAGCTATTGCAGTCGCTATTCCGATCATCAGTGCACATTCCAACAGAAATTGGTAAAAAATAGCATAACGAGCAGCACCCAATACTTTCTTTACGCCTACTTCTTTGGCGCGCTCAGAAGAACGAGCCAAAATTAAATTGGTAAAGTTTACGCTGGCCAGTACAATAATAGCCACAGCCAAGGCTGCGAAGATATACATGTACATTAAATTGCCCCGGCCTGCTTCTGAAAACAAATGGACCTCGGCTAGCCTTTCGATATTTACCTTGATTTGTGCAGCTTTATCCGGAGAATTTTTAAATCTTTTGTCAATAAAGGATGTAACGTGCTCTTGTAAGGGACCAAAGCTGTTCACATTGTTTAATAATAACAGCGTAACATCATTCGCCGAATGCCATACTTGCTCTTGATATCGTTTCAGGTGTTTGTTGGATAAGACGGCATGAAAGGCAAAGCGCGTATTGGTAGGAGGATTCTCTATCACACCGGTAACCTTCCAGGGTTGATCATCGATAACTAGCGTCTGCCCTAAAGCAGACTGATCATGGAAGTATTTTTTAGCTAAATTTTCTGTGATTACAATTTGGTACGGCTGTGATAACAATTCATCATGTAGTGTACCTTCTGTAAAAGGATAGTTCAGTACACGGAAAAATCCTTCGTCCCCGTATAATAATTTGGTCTCCACTACCGTTTGCGTACCTGTTTTCACGACCGATTCGCCAGAATATTCGGCTAAGCGAACCGCCTCTTCTACCTCTGCAAATTCGTTTTTTAGGGTGGGAGCAACCGCCGTTGGAGTAGTAGGAATATATTGGTACTCCGTTTCCGAATCCCCTTTGTACCCATAAGATACCCACGCGAGTCGATCGATGTTTGGATGAAAACGATCGTAATTCCATTCGTGGACGAGGTAAGCCGACAGCAGCATAAAGCAGGTGATGCCCATGGCTAATCCAAAGATATTTAACAACGTAAACCCTTTGTTTTTACGAATGGCTCGCCAAGCGGTTTTAAAGTAGGAATTGGTCATCGCGGTTCTTTTTAAACCCTTATAATTAAACGGTAGTTGTTTCCATAATCACCTGTCCGTCCAACATGCGGATCACGCGATCAGAGAATTTAGCATCATGCTCACTGTGTGTTACCATCACGATCGTTGTGCCTGCCTCGTTCAATTCCGTTAGCAGGTTCATCACCTCATTACCGTTCGAGGAATCCAGGTTACCTGTAGGCTCATCGGCCAGAATCAGTTTAGGATTATTTACCACGGCGCGTGCTACGGCCACACGCTGTTGCTGACCGCCAGATAGCTGTTGCGGGAAGTGATTCCGGCGATGCATGATCTGCACTTTCTCCAATACTTCTTCCACCCGTTTTTTGCGTTCTGCGGCTGGTACATTGGTGTAGATCAAAGGCAGCTCCACGTTCTCAAATACCGTCAGTTCATCAATCAGGTTGAAACTTTGAAACACAAAGCCGATGTTGTGCTTGCGTAAATCTGAACGCTTGCGCTCATTGAATTTGGCTACTTCAACACTGTTAAATACATAGCTGCCTTCGTCCAAATCATCTAATAATCCGATAATATTTAACAGGGTGGACTTGCCACATCCCGACGGGCCCATCACAGCGACAAACTCTCCTTCTTGCACATGGATATTCAAGTCATTCAAGGCTACCGTTTCTACCTCTTCGGTACGGTAAAATTTTTGGAGGTTAGTTATTTTAATCATTTTTTTTCAGAGTTAGTATTGAGATATGAGTATTTAGTATTTAGATGTTAGTATTTAGATGTGCGGATTGCGATATAAGTATTTAGATATAAAATATTCATGTTCTTCCAACACAAACATCCATGAATATTCCATATGACTTGTCTTTTTCTTGCTCTTATGTCTCATATCGCACTTCGATGATTGCACCTCTTCTTTATTCATTTTTCAGGGTTTTCGTTGGGTTGGCTGTCGCCGCACGTAATGCTTGTGTGCTTACCGTTAATATGGCAATTGCGATCGCTAATCCCGCTGCCAAGGCAAATACGATCCAGCTTATGTCAATCCGGTATTTGTAGTTGCCCAGCCAATCGTGCATAAACCACCAGCCCAACGGAAAGGCAATCAGACAAGATAATCCGACTAAAACGACAAATTCGCGATTCAGCATGCTGACCAAACGCGTGATGGATGCCCCTAATACTTTACGGATGCTGATTTCTTTGGCGCGTTGCTGCGCGGAAAAAGAAGCTAGTCCAAATAAGCCCAGACAAGAAATAATAATGGACAGTACCGCAAACACGGTCGCCAAATGTTGGATCATCATCACAGAGCTAAATTGGCGATCAAAGGTCTCATCGAGGAACTTATATTCAACGGGATAAGCCGGGTTATTCGCTTTTATGATCTTTTCCATTCGAACTAACATTTCAGGTAAATCAATGCCTGCCTTTGTTTTCATATAAAGCTGGCCGTAAGCGTAATCCGTAGGACTGATGATCAATGGTTCGGGACTACTGGAAAATACATCGTTGTACACGAAGTCTTTAACCACACCCACAATCATACGTGCTTCATTGTTCCAATGCAAAGTTTGCCCAGCGACCAGTCCATCCCGCTTAATCATTCGAGCCAGTGTTTCGTTAATAATTAGCGCAGTACTGTCGCCTACAAGTTGTGGTTTAAAGTTTCTCCCATCGTGCAGTTGCATGCTGAGGCTAGGAATCAAACCCTCATCACCATTTAAAATGCTAATAAGTACCTGGCTGTCTTTCGCTTTGCCATCCCAATCAAAGCCGCTGGCATTGGATCCGATATTCATGATATTGTTGTCACTCACGCCCACACTTTCGATGTCGCCCGTTGCAATAAGTTGATCTTTGATAAGATGGATCTTTTTGGCCATATCGCCCTGAAGCGACGTCGTAATGACCTGGCTACGTTCGAAACCTATATCCCGGTTTTTGGTATGCTGTATTTGCTGATAGATAATCACCGTGCAGATGACGAGTAGGATAGAGGCGGTGTATTGTACAATCACTAATCCACGGCGGATAAGTCCAGCGGTGCCTGCGTTTTGCTTCGCCCCTTTCAGTGTTTTCAACGGGTTGAACGAAGACAAGTAAAAAGCGGGGTAGCTGCCGGCCAGCAGCCCGCAAATCACCACAATCCCTAGCAAAAAATACAGATGTAAAGGTTCAAATAACCGCACTGATAAATCTGTTTTTAGCATCGTGTTGAAAGGGCCTATGGCGAGGTAAATCAAACCGATCGCAAATAGCACGGCAAAAAATGCACTGATCATAGATTCGCTTAAGAATTGTAAAATCAGCGTGTGTCTCTTGGCACCTACGACTTTTCGCATGCCGACTTCTTTGGCGCGTTTCTCCGAACGTGCTGTTGCCAGATTCATAAAGTTAATACAGGCTATCAGCAACACTACCCAGGCGATGATGCTGAATAGGCGAATGTTTTTAATGGCGCCTTCGCGCTCCATGCCATCGTTATCAAAGGAGTTATACAGTGTCCAGCGGCTCATAGGATAGAGGAAGTTTTGATAATAAGCAGTTTCGCCACTGGTTTTTAATTTTGCAAAATCTAACAGCGTGGCATTTACCGCCGACAAGGAGGCCTCAGGCTGTAATTGAACGATGGTACGTAAGCCGTTAGCATTCCAATTTTCCAACCACGGATTGGCCAGCTCGAATTTTTTAAAATTAATCAGCCAATCAAATTTGAAGCTGCTATTTTTAGGAAGATCTTTTATCACACCGGTGACGGTGTAACTCTCCTCATTATTTACCCGAACGGTTTGGCCAACAGCAGCCCCGTTTCCGAATAAGCGTTTGGCGGCCGACTCGCTTAGCACAACGTTATTTAATTCAGAAAGCGCCTGGCGTTTATCACCAGCTTTAAATTCTACGGACAGAATGTCCAATAGGCTAGGATCAGCATAATGTCCCGATTGAGAGATTCCGTTATCATCTACGGAAAATAAAAGCCAGTTGCCCCAGTCTGTGCGCGCGATATGCTTAATGCCAGAAATATCTTCTGCAGCTGCTTGAGCAAAAGGGCCTGGTGTGGACTCAAAGATGTTGGTCGCGCCATCATACTTCTGAATAGATTTGACCACATAGATATCCTTCTTGTCGGGAAAGTGGTCGTCTTTAGTTATTTGGCTTTCCACCCAAAGAAAGATGAGTGCTGCAGCTGTGACCCCTACAGCCAGGCCGAAAATGTTCAGAAAACTGTAGCCTTTGGTTTTCCAAAGATTTCGAAACGCCGATTTGAAAAAATTCCTGATCATAATAGGGAGGTCTGTTCTATTTTTTAATATTTAGTTCCTGTACTTTATCATATGTCTCGTAGCTGGATACAACCACCTTGTCTCCTGGTTTCAGGCCACCGATCACTTCGTAGTATTCTGGGTTTTGTCGGCCTAATTGTATATCCATTCTGTATGCCGTCTGTCCATCCTTGTCTAACTTAAAGATCCAATTGCCACCTGTTTGTTGATAGAAGCCGCCTTTAGCTAATAGAATGCCCTTGGTTTCGTCACTAAGCGCCAGACGTGTTTGTAAGGTCTGCCCTCTACGGATACCGGCAGGTACCTCGTCGACAAACTCCATATCTACTTGAAAACGCCCGTCTTTCACTTGTGTATATACTTTCTTAATCTCCAAACGGTAAGGTTTGCCACTGATCGTGAATTGACCTTCCAAGCCTGGGAAGATGCGGTTGATATAATGCTCATCAATATCTGCACGAACCTTAAAGCCTGTCAGCACATCTAGTTGACCGAGCCGCTCGCCCGAATTTTTATTCTGTCCGATCTCCGCATCGAAGGAGGTCAATTGCCCGTCAACCGGCGATCGTACGATCAAGTCGCCCACTTTCTGCCGCATCAATTCCAGCGCACTTTGAGTACGTTCGTAGGTTTTACGATCTTGGCCAGCCTTTTGGTTATTGGATACCTCATCTTGTTTAAGAATTTGCCGAGTAAGGTCAATACGTTGTTTCTGGTAATTGTAGTCATTTACCGATTTCTGGTAATCTTGGGAACCGATGGCTTTCTCGTCATATAATTTCTTATTCAGCGTGTACAACCGCTCCGCTTCTTTTACGGCCAGTTCTACATCGGCCATTTGGTTTCTGTTAGAAATGGTGACTTGTTGTGCGTTAGTCTGCGCGATCTGCGCTTGTGTTAATAAGTTAAGCACTTGTGTTTCCTGGTTTACCAAGCTTAACTCCAAATCGGTATTGGAAAGGCGCATAATCGGATCGCCTTTTCTCAAATGTGCTCCATCCTCTACAAACTTTTCTTCGACACGGCCACCTACAGAAGCATCTAAGTAAATACTGCTAATTGGGAGCACCGTACCGTTGATCGGAATAAATTCCTGAAAAGTCCCTTCTTTTACCTCGAAGATGCTAATACGCTCGCTATCCACGTTTAGTCGGCTGTTGCCACTAGTATAGTAGTAGCTTGCGCCGATTAATCCAACCAAAGCCAACACGCCAACGATGGTAAGTATGCGTTTAGTTCCCCACTTTTTTTTCTCAATTGCTCTGTCCATTAGTACAGCAAAAATTTAAATGTATAATATAATGTCTGCGTATTGATCGCTACTCACTTATATACAATGATGTGCCAAAAAATTAAATAGCTGATTTGGTGTGTTTTATAGTGTGATATGAGACTTTTCCTGTTCGATATCGTACACTTATTGTGCGAAGATGGACAATTGTGTTGTTGTTCAGTAGTGAACAAATATTGTTCGGAAACGAACACTATATGCTTTGTAATAAATATATAGACTTTGATAATCAGCGGGTTGTGATTTTGGCACTTGCTATGGATTGATGGATACAAACAAAAACATCCATGTGGTACAAACTTATACTTCTTATTGTCTCTATAATCACTTACGTTGCCCAGGCATTTGGTCAGCAGGATTCTGTACGGAGCCTTTCTGAATGTCTGGAACTGGCAGTGGCCAACAACCCAACCTTGGGCAGATCTGCTTTGCAACTTCGAGAAAACGAATTACAATATAGACAATCCTGGCAAAGCTTGTTGCCCAGCTTAAACGGTGATATATCGCACAGCATTAATACGGGAAGGACGATAAATCCAACCACCAACCTTTTTGTAGAGGAAATTGTAAATGCCGGGAATCTGAATCTGATTTCTAACCTTAATCTTCAGAACGGATTTCGCATACTTCACGATATTCGCCGTCGTTCTTCTGCGCGAGAAGCCGGTAAACTGGAGTTTGATGGACAAATAAATGTGTTAAAACTAGATGTGATTACGGCGTATATCAAAGTGCTTACGGGCGAAGACCTGATCATCCAGTCTCAACAGCAATTTGAGGTTACGAAAGAACGCCTACGCAATGCAGAAGTGCTTTTTCGGGAGGGGGCTGTTTCGCCAGGAGATTATTACGATATCAAGGGAGAGTATAGCCTAAACTTAAATACGATCGAACAAAACAGGCAGCTGGCCAATAACGCGCGTGCGGAATTGGCTGGTCTATTAAATATTTCGGTGGAGGAAATAGGTAGTTTGCACCGCATCGACATTCCAGCGCAAATGCAGGTGTTAGACAATAAACGTCTATACGAGCTAGCGCGTGTTCATTTGCCACAGTTTCAGGCTTGGGAATGGCGGAAAAAGGAGGCAGAGAGTTTTATCAAAGCAGAAAGATCCGGATTGTATCCAGGACTGCGTTTTGGAGCGGGCTTTAACACGTTCTACTCCAGCATCAATCCGCAATCTTACCCTATTCAGGCGCGTGATTTCTTAGGGCGTTTTGTGTCTGTTGGTTTAAGTATTCCGATATTTAACCAATTTCAGGTGCGGAATCGGATCAATCAGGCCAAGATCGATCTGGAGCGTGTGAAATGGGAAGAAGATATTGCCCTGAATGAGTTGCGCGAAAATACAGCCAAAGCGGTCTTTGATTTAGAAGTAGCGCGTAAAAATGTAGACAACTTACAGCAGCAAGAACAGAGTTATGCCGAAGCTTTTCGTGTAGCGCAGGTCCAGTTTGATTTAGGGGCAACGAACTCGGTTATTTATTTAACTGCCAAAAATAAGTTGGAAAATGCGCAAAACCAGTTAGTAGTCAGGCGATATGAATGGCTTCTGCAAAAATATGTCAATGATTTTTACTCCGGGTCGTTAGATTTATAGCTATATTTATCCTGCGCTGCATGAAATTGTGCCATGCCACTAATTACCAATACATAGTATAGCTCCGGATGATCTTTTGAGCTGACAAATATTAAATATGAAAAAGGCTTCCATACTGGTTGTTGATGATGATCAGGATCTGCTGACTGCCGTGCGGATTCTATTGCGTCCCAAAGTACAGCAGGTATTTATTGAATCTAATCCTGAACATTTATTGCATGTGCTTGCCAAAGAGCACATCGATCTGGTTTTGCTAGATATGAATTTTAAAAGTACCATTCATACCGGTAATGAGGGATTGTATTGGCTTTCTGCCATTAAAGAGAAGTATCCACAGATTCGTGTAGTGATGATTACCGCTTATGGTGCGGTAGATCTGGCAGTGAAAGCGCTAAAGCTCGGTGCTTCCGACTTTATTGTAAAACCTTGGCATAATGAGTTACTGCTTGAAACGCTGCAAAGCGCTCTTTCCGAAATAAAAGTGGCTTCCCGTCGAAGTAAGTTAGTCGATAAAAAGTCCACCGACGAGAATCCACTTATTGGAAGTTCTGCGGTGATGGAAGACCTGCAGTATAAGATGAATAAGGTGGCACCCACGGACGCCAATATTTTGATCATGGGTGAAAATGGAACCGGCAAAGATGTCATTGCGCAGGTACTACACAAGAAGTCGTTGCGGCAGGCTATGCCTTACATAAAAGTAGATGTGGGTTCGCTAACAGAAACTTTGTTTGAAAGTGAACTCTTTGGCTATAAGAAAGGTGCTTTTACCGATGCGCGTGAAGACCGCAAAGGACGTTTTGAACATGCTAACGGAGGCACATTGTTTTTGGACGAAATCGGAAATATTGGCTTACACCAACAGGCCAAGCTATTAAGCGTATTACAAAACAGACAAGTATTACCGCTGGGATCCTCTCAGCCACTACCGGTAGATATCCGACTATTGTCGGCTACCAATGTGCCCATTCGTTCATTAGCAGATGAAACACGATTTCGTAAAGATTTGATTTATCGCATTAATACCGTTGAGATCCAAGTGCCACCCTTGCGCGAGCGAGGAGATGACGTGGTTTTATTGGCCGAATATTTTCTTGCTCATTATATCACCAAATACCATAAGACGATAGAGGGTTTTGAGTCAGATGCCCTACAGAAATTGAGGCAATATCATTTTCCAGGCAATGTGCGAGAACTGCAATATAGCATTGAGCGTGCGGTGATTATGTCGGAGTATAGTGGGTTGCGTGCCTCAGATCTTTTGTTTTCACCGATAGAATCTCCTCCGCCTGTAGAAAGCGGTGTCACTGATCAGCCTCGCAATTTAGAAGAAATGGAACGCAAAGCCATTCAACAAGCTATGGATCGCTATAGTGGTAACATTAGTAAGGCTGCCCGTGAGTTGGGTTTGACACGCGCAGCGCTATATCGGAGGATGGAAAAATACGGTATATAGCGTATAGGAAAGGTTAGTATGGGGAATCTTCAATTCAAAGAATTCGTTCGGGCATTGCTACTGATGGGACTGTGCTCCGCCGCTGGCTATTTATTTTTTGCACAAGCGCTATCTTATGCTATTATAGCTGCTATACTCGCTTTAATATTAGTTTTCCAATGGTTCAACCGACATATCTGGTTACAGAAACAGATCGATGAGTTTTCGGAAGCGGTGAAATACCGCGATTTCACCCGCCGTTATGCTGTCAAAAAAACGCGTAATATCGAAAATCAGCTGTATGCTTCTTTCAATAGGATCAATGAGGCTTTCAAAGATGTGAGTGCCAAACGCGAAATTCAACATCAATACCTGACCAAAGTGATCAACATGCTCGACTCCGCACTGATTTTTTACCATGCGGATAGCGGTAAGGTGGAGTGGATAAATAGTGCATTTAAGGAAATGTTTGAGACGCCTCACTTGGGTAATATAAGGGGTTTGAAGAAGCGTCGTACGGAGCTTTATGAGAAGACCATGCAGCTCAAAATTGGTCAGCAACATATAGAAACGGCTCACTCTAGTAAGGGCCGAATTAAATTGTTGATCCAAGTATCGGAGTTTGAGACGGAAGATGGTTTGTATCGTATCGTGATGTACCAAAATGTAAACGACGCCATGGATGAAACTGAAAACCGTGCTTGGCATAAATTATTGCGGGTGCTTACCCACGAAATCATGAATTCCATCGCGCCGATATCATCCATTGCTGAAACGCTGCACGGTCGTTTGGAGCAGACCGCTTACAGCGATGAGCTGGAAGATGTAAAAGTAGGCGTTCATACGATCAAAAAGCGCAGCGAAGGTCTGCTCAAATTTGCTAAAAGCTACCGGCTAATCAATAAAGTGGACAAACCTAAGTTTACGGAAATAGCAGTCGTGCAGCTTTTTGAGAATATTTATAATTTGTTAGAGCCGTCCTTTCTCCAAAAAGGCGTGGATGTGGATATTATTCTAAAAAATACCCGAGCCGTCATACAAGCAGATCTACACTTGATTGAGCAGGTAGTGATTAACCTAATGCTTAATGCAATGGAAGCGGTTAAAGATGCGGAAAACCCGTATATCAGCATGTCGGCGTTAGAAGAAAATGGACGTGTGCAGCTTAAAATATCGGACAATGGAGAGGGAATGGAGGCAGAGATTCAGGAACAAATTTTTACGCCCTTCTTTACCACCAAAAAAACGGGTAGCGGCATCGGCTTAACACTCAGCAAACAGATTATGCTGGTTCATAATGGTAATATCTTTGTATACAGCGAGCTGGGAAAAGGTAGCACGTTTACGTTACAGTTCTAGGTTAACATGTGATTAAGCATTTCCCAGTATCTCGTATATTTGCCCGGATGTTTACTTTTTTTCAGCAACTAATACATTTCCTGCGAGCAAACAGCCGCCATGGTACACATTCTCCTTTTGTATATGCTTTAGCAGATCAAGCGGTGTACCGGTCTTCGTTGCCCGATTCGAAAGAATTAGAGGGTTTACACAAAATACCCTTGCGCTATCGCCAAGTTTTGTGGCGTCTGCTAGGGTATTGGAATAAGAAAAAGGTATATGCTAGCGAAGAAGAGCAGTCTCTTGGTGATGTGTGTTTTATTAAAGCCGAAGAACTTTCAAAAAAGATTATTTGCCAGCACCTCAACGATAAGGTGCTAATTGTTGTGGATGGGATTTATAGGAGTAAACGTACACGGCACGCTTGGCGATGTGCGCAGCAAGAAAATCAGGTAACGGTGAGCATCGACTTGTTTCATTTTGGCGTATTGATTTCTCGATCGGGTCAGGTGAAAGAAAATTTTACGCTTCGTTATCCATTTTGGATCAAGTAGCTTTTATACCTTATTTTGAATAATCTCTCAGCTAAAACGCTTCTGATAAACTCAGATAGAAACCTTTTTGTCTTTGTTCGCCGGGGCGTTTCTCCCCAATAGCGTAATCAAAACGTACCGTGGTACGGTGTTCCAGATCAAAGAAATAACGTAATCCTGCGCCAAAGCTAGGCACGAGCCGTACCTTCTGTGTATTGGAGAAGGTGCTGCCGGTACCGGCAAAAGCAGTAATGCCTACGCGCGGATGGAAGCGATAGCGTGCCTCCGTTTGCGCTCCAATAAAATTCTTATCCCGATACCTTCCCAGGTAATAGCCACGTAACATATTATCTCCTCCCAACTCATTATACACATAAAAAGGGGTATTGGGTCCATAGCTGCCACGATAGTCTAGCTGAGACGCCAGAGCGAATTTGCTAGAGAATGCATGGTAGTGCCTGAAATCAGTTTCCAATTGGTGCCCGTTGAAATTCTCACCACCGAAGAAATTAGGTGCATAACCGTATTTAATTCTACCGTACCAGCCTTGAGTGGTATATGTAGTATAATCGCGCGTATCATACAGCACAGAGGTTCCTAATATCAAATGCTTTCCGCCGGGCTTTCCGGTAAATGATTCACGTTGAAAGACACCGTCAGGTTCAGAACTCTCAAACTGGAAGTTTTCGAAGTTAGCATTCAGACCCGCATATAAGGCTGAAAATACTTTGCGCTCTACATCTACCCTTGCTCTAAATAGACGCTGTCCTAGAAACTCTTCTGCAGAATGTTGTGTCGTATTGCCTATACCATAAAAATTAAATGGCCAATCGCGGTATCGAATTTCGGACAAAATATGGTATTGATTGTCGCGTGTCCATATATCGGTATTGAGCTTTACATTTCTTTGTTTTTCTGTGGTAGCCGTTCCCATTAATGTAATGGTGGAGGTTCTGCTATTTGGATCTGTACGATCAGTGTAGAAGTTGTAAGAACTGGCAACGCCAAACTCGAGTCCGGTTTCCTGTGCGTAACCCAAAGCTGGAAGTACAAAGAAGCTCGCTGCTCTGGTAGTGTCGGTTTGTTTCGCAGCAAAAAATTTATTGAAAGTACGCCTAACCAACCCTACGTCTTGTACCTGTGCAGAGATTAGCGAGGGGAAAAACGCGATCAAAAAGAGTAATAAATATTGCCAGTAACTACAGTTCATATGTATATAAATATTTCATGAGCTCACCACGCTCGACTTACCTTTTGTAGACGATATGAAATACTCATGTGTGATTGTGCTCGAAGAATAGGAGTATTTCATACCTGTTTAAATGTGTCCAAATATAGGCAAAGATTCAAGCATACGATTAGGGTTTATTGCGATAGATATTTTATTGTGTTGCGAATCAGGAGGATGCATAAATCAGTCCAAAAAAAGGTAAAATATTTTTTGATATATCCACGCAGTCGCTATCTTTGCACCATTGAAAACGCAAACAGTTGCACGTTCAATAGTTCTTTAAAAGAAAAGTGAAATAAAATTTGCAGAAGTCAATTTAAAGTAAGATTTTTGCACACGCTATCTGAAAAGATAGTTGTCTAAATAAGCCTCCTTAGCTCAGCTGGTAGAGCAACTGACTTGTAATCAGTAGGTCATTGGTTCGATCCCGATAGGAGGCTCAAATGCGACAATACGTTGCAGGTCTGGAGGGGTTCCAGAGCGGTCAAATGGGACGGACTGTAAATCCGTTGCTTCGGCTTCGAAGGTTCGAATCCTTCTCCCTCCACCATAATTGGGTCTGTATAAAGTAATTTAATTGCCTTATACAGACTTTCAAGCGGAAGTAGCTCAGTTGGTAGAGCGATAGCCTTCCAAGCTATAGGTCGCGAGTTCGAACCTCGTCTTCCGCTCCATTTATAGAACAATGTAATGTCTCTGTCTTTATTTAGTGTAATGATCTAAAAGAGGTAGGGGCATATATCTGTAAATGAGCTTTTAGGATTGAAAGCCGAAGTAGCTCAGGGGTAGAGCACTTCCTTGGTAAGGAAGAGGTCGTGGGTTCAAATCCCATCTTTGGCTCATTTAAATAAGTTTGTTACTTTTGTAAATACAATTTAATTAAGAAATAATTTATAATTACTAATTCGCATAAACATGGCAAAAGAGAAATTTGACCGGAGTAAACCACACTTAAACATTGGTACAATCGGTCACGTTGACCACGGTAAAACAACAACTACTGCAGCTATTACTAAAGTTTTGGCTGACAAAGGTTTTTCGGAAGCTCGTTCATTTGATTCAATTGACTCTGCTCCTGAAGAGAAAGAGCGTGGTATCACAATTAATACAGCACACGTAGAATACCAAACAGAAAACCGTCACTATGCGCACGTTGACTGTCCAGGTCACGCTGACTATGTGAAAAACATGGTTACTGGAGCTGCACAGATGGACGGTGCTATCATCGTAGTTGCTGCTACTGATGGTCCTATGCCTCAAACTCGCGAGCACATCTTATTAGGTCGTCAAGTAGGTATCCCTGCTTTAGTTGTTTTCTTGAACAAAACTGACTTAGTAGATGATGAGGAATTATTAGACCTAGTTGAAATGGAAGTTCGTGAATTGTTATCATTCTACGATTATCCAGGAGATGATGTTCCAGTAATTAAAGGTTCTGCTTTAGGTGCTTTGAACGGTGAAGAGCAGTGGATTGAGTCTATCATGGAGTTAATGAATGCAGTAGATAACTATATTCCAATTCCTCCACGTTTGACAGAACTTCCTTTCTTGATGCCTGTAGAGGACGTATTCTCGATCACAGGTCGTGGTACTGTTGCTACAGGACGTATCGAAAGAGGTGTAATCAACTCTGGAGATCCAGTTGAGATCTTAGGTATGGGTGCTGAGAACTTGAAATCTACTGTTACTGGTGTAGAGATGTTCCGTAAAATCTTAGATTACGGTGAAGCTGGTGATAACGTGGGTCTATTGTTGCGTGGTATTGAGAAAACTGATATCCGTCGTGGTATGGTTATCGTAAAACCAGGTTCGGTAACTCCTCACTCTGATTTCAAAGCAGAGGTATACGTATTGTCTAAAGCTGAAGGTGGCCGTCACACGCCTTTCTTCAACAAATACCGTCCTCAGTTTTACTTCCGTACAACAGACGTAACTGGAGAGATCTCTTTGGAAGAAGGAACTGAAATGGTTATGCCAGGTGATAATGTTACGATCACTGTAAAATTGATCAACTCTATCGCGATGGAAAAAGGTCTACGTTTCGCTATCCGTGAAGGTGGCAGAACAGTAGGTGCTGGTCAGGTAACTGAAATCATTAAATAATCTATTCGATTACCGTATAGTATATTAGATAAGCTAACCAGTTATGCTGGTTAGCTTATTTTTTCAATACCTATACTTTCTTTATGTCCTGAATCACTTCTTTCGATTAGAATTTCTTCAAGTCGAAGGTCGTTTTTAAAGGCAAAAAAAGCAAATAACATTTGCTGTAATGATAGCTAAAGCCTATATTTGCAGCATTCAAAAACAAATTCTACGGGCATAGTTCAATGGTAGAATAGAGGTCTCCAAAACCTTTGATCTGGGTTCGAATCCTAGTGCCCGTGCTAAGTAACTCTTAACACAAGTAAACTAACAAATGGCAAAAGTACTTGATTTTTTTAAAGACTCTTATGTCGAGGTTACCGAAAAGGTAACTTGGCCTACATGGGCGCAATTGCAAAATCATGCGGTCATTGTGCTTGTTGCTTCTGTCATCATAGCTTTGGTGATCTTCGCCATGGATAAGGTGTCGAGTAACGTGCTAGAGCTTTTATACGGAATAAACTCTTAAATTTACAGGAATCATAAAGTATGGCGGATCAAAGTCTGAAGTGGTACGTAGTTCGTGCTGTAAGTGGTAAAGAGAAAAAAGTGAAGCAATATGTGGAGGCGGAGATCAACAGACTCGGCATTCAACATTTAGTCACACAGGTACTCATTCCCATGGAAAAGTATTATCAAATGCGCGATGGCAAGAAAGTGGCCAAAGAGCGTAACTACTACCCTGGATATGTGTTGATCGAAGCAGCGTTGGACGGAGAGATCGAGCACGCAATCAAAAACGTAAATAGTGTAATTGGATTCCTTGGTGACAAAGCTGGTAATGCTATTCCTTTACGTCCATCTGAAGTAAATCGCATCTTAGGTAAAGTAGATGAGATGGCTGAGCAAGGCGAAACCATTAATGTACCATACTATGTCGGCGAAACTGTAAAGGTAAACGACGGTCCATTCAACGGCTTTACAGGTGAGATTGAAGAGGTTCACGAGGATAAAAAGAAACTGATTGTGATGGTGAAAGTTTTTGGTCGTAAAACACCTTTAGAACTTAACTATATGCAAGTGGAAAAAGAATAACTTATATCCACAAAAATATACCAAAGCCCTTTTGCTCTTAGCAGAAGGGCTTTTTTGTTAGATTCATGCTTATCACGCTCGATATGCTTATTGATGTTTACCCCGGAATGTTCTCCCATATAATTTTTGATTTGCTGTTTTAACCCTAAACCAAAAGGCCGAGAAGTAGTGAATACTTCTCGGCCTTTCCGATTGTAATATCAATAGGAGGAGTTACATTAACTGCTTCAATAAACTTGTCCAACTTACGTTTTGTTGAATAATTTGCTGAAGCTGATCCACGCTTACACGCTCTTGCTCCATGCTATCACGATGGCGAATCGTAACGGTATTGTCTTCTAACGTTTGGTAGTCAACAGTAATACAGTAAGGTGTTCCAATAGCATCTTGACGACGATAACGCTTACCAATTGCGTCCTTCTCATCGTATTGGGTGTTGAACTCCAGCTTTAACATTGATAGTATTTCACGTGCTTTGTCTGGCAAGCCATCTTTTTTGGTCAGCGGCAATACGGCTGCTTTCACCGGAGCAATGGCCGGGTGGAATTTCAACACCACGCGGGAATCTTGCTTCTCGTCGGTAGATAGGTCTTCATGCATCAAAGAGTTGGCAAAGACCGTGAGAAACAAACGATCTAAACCAATAGAGGTTTCGATGACGTAAGGCACGTAGTTCTGATTGATCTCCGGATCAAAATATTGCAACTTCTTACCAGAAAATTTCTGATGTTGGCTCAGGTCAAAATCTGTTCTGGAGTGAATACCTTCCACCTCTTTAAAGCCGAATGGAAAATCGTATTCTATATCTACCGCTGCATTGGCATAGTGTGCTAGCTTAGCGTGATCATGATAACGGTATTTGGCGGCATCTGGGCCTAAGGCTAAATGCCACTTCAATCGAAGCGCTTTCCACTTATCATACCATTCCATCTCCGTGCCCGGGCGAACGAAGAATTGCATCTCCATCTGCTCGAATTCGCGCATACGTATAATGAATTGACGTGCTATGACTTCGTTACGAAAAGCTTTTCCGATTTGCGCAATACCGAAAGGAATCTTCATGCGGCCAGTCTTCTGTACATTCAGGAAGTTGACGAAGATACCTTGAGCTGTTTCTGGGCGAAGGTAAACCTGTTCAGCTCCGTCGGCCATAGCGCCCATCTGTGTGGCAAACATCAGGTTAAACTGGCGTACATCCGTCCAGTTTTTTGTACCAGACATCGGGCAGACGATATTATGCTCTTCAATAAGTGCCTTAAGTTTAGCTAGATCATCCGCATTCAAGGCTGCATCCAGGGCCTCTTGCAGTTGCGCTGCCTTATCGCTCTTGCCGTCTTTTTCGTAACGATCTATTTTATCCTCAATCAGTTGATCGGCACGGTATCTTTTCTTAGAATCTTTGTTATCAATCATCGGATCGCTAAAGCCATCGACGTGGCCGGAAGCTTTCCAAGTGGTAGGGTGCATGAAAATAGCCGCGTCAATACCGACTATGTTGTCATTTAATTGCACCATAGATTTCCACCAGTAGGTTTTTAAATTGTTCTTCAATTCAGAACCCAGTTGCCCATAGTCGTAGACAGCGCTGAGGCCATCATAGATCTCGCTAGACGGAAATACGAAGCCATACTCCTTTGCATGCGAAATGATATTCTTGAAAAAATCGTCTATCTGTTTGCTCATAAGAGGCAAATATAATTATTTAACGCATGGAAATCTGCATACGTGTATTTTTGTAAAGTAGTCTCTATTTATACAGGTCTCTGATCTGCTCAGCAGCATTTTTATTGTCCACTTTTTTGATGATGTGTGCGATCTTACCCTGCTCGTCAATTAAAAAGGTAGTCCTTGCCGTACCCATATATTTTTTACCATACATGTTTTTCTCCACCCAAACACCATAGTCGTTGACGATCTTTTGATCTTCATCGGCCAGTAGGTTGAAAGGTAGTTCATACTTGGCAATAAACTTTTGGTGTGATTGTTCGCCATCGATACTTACACCAACTACTTCAAAACCCTCGCTTAAAAGGCTCTGGTAATTATCTCTAAAGTTGCAGGCTTCCGTGGTGCAACCAGGCGTATTATCTTTCGGGTAAAAATATAAGATTACGCGTTTTCCTGTAAAGTCTGACAGGTGAATGGTTTCGCCTTGTTGATTCTTTGCGGTGATCGCTGGTGCTGTATCACCCACTTGTAGTGTGCTCATAACTTTTTATTTATCGTGTAAAATCTGCTTGATATACTCGCTCATTGTCTTTCCAATCCCTCACTACCAATCGAAACTGGTGCTTTCCCTTACTTAATGAGGCTTGGAAAGTATGCCAAAGATGTCTGTTTTTGGGGTCGTACTCCATCAATACCCATTCCCCGTCAATATAACCGTTGAAAGATTGGATGCCAGAAAAATTATCAGAGATCGTGAAATCAATTCTAGATTGTTGTGCTACATTTTTACCTTGACTTAGGTTTCGCGGTGTAATGTTTGGCGCCACTGTATCTACAGCCACATAGAAGGAGCCCAGGTTGCGCGTGTTTACAACTACCCAGCCATCTTCGAACTTGCCGCCTTCGGATCCAGACTGTGTGGAAGCAATAAGCGCTTTATCGCGTAATCTTTCCGGCAAGTTCGTTGGTTTAATCCGTAACTGGTATGTTGTAAATAAAGATGTCAGCTGATTGTGTACATGATGAACTTCCGAATAGCCACCTGTAGGTTTGACACTGTTGCTATAGACGAAGTCTAGATCCGTGTATAGCACGCCCTTTGGAATATCAAGCTGAATGTTTTCATTGGCAAATTTATTGTTCTTGCTATGAGGCATTAGTTGTCCTTTCACAGCATTGGCTGTTGGCCGATAGTTAGCCGAATTCTGAATCTGAAAGTTCAGTTCAGAACAATTGCCTTTCACATCTTTAATCACATACTTTACGTCATGCACTTGATCATCTTGCAACTCCAGAATACCGTCGTTTGGCAGGTGGTGAAAGATCTCAATCGGATTTCCCGGGTCTTTAAAGCTTTTCTGATATTTTGCTTTCGAACGTTTCCAATGCGCATAATCAATGTATGAATGAATGCCTCGAGAGGTGTTGAAATCTAATTCCTCAAACAATATTGTAGACATCGGCTTTCCATCTATAAACAGCTCGATGGAGTATACGCCGTTTTGAAATCCTCCGGCCCGATGCCGATCAATCGCATTAATACCCAATCCGAATTTTCCATTCACTTGTACCACAGCGTTATTGCTTAGTTTATAATCCGTAGTGCTCACAGCACGTACTGATACCGGTCGGCGAAAGGTGTGTTCATTGAAAATACCATCTTCCATATCGTACACCATCAAACCTTGTATAGTAGGCGCAAAACGATCGACAAATTGAAGGCCAAAGAGCTGCGTGTTTAAGGGGTGCTGACTTTTTGTATCTCTAATTTCGAAGTGCAAATGCGGCCCTCCAGAAGCCCCAGTATTGCCAGAATTCGCAATGACATCGCCTTTTTTGAAGCTCACGACACCTTTATCGACCATTACATCCACATCAAAGCGCTTTTGCTTGTACTGTTCAGCTCGGATTACATTTGTTAGGGCATCATTGAAGGTTTCTAGGTGTAGATATACCGATGTATAACCATTGGGATGGTCTATATAAACCGAATTTCCACCACCACCAATCTGCACGCGCACACGAGATACCTGCCCATCTGCAACAGCGTAAACGGGTAGTCCGGTGCGTTGCTGTGTACGATAATCATCTCCTGCATGAAAATGTGTGGATCGCAGTTCTCCGAAAGTGCCAGAAGCGTCTGGTGTAATGTTTAATGGCGAGCGAAAATAATTTTGAGGGTAGTCTCGCGTCGTGATGATGTCTTTGTTTTGAGCTTGTACTGCCGTACTTCCGATGAGGCAACCAAGCACACTAGTCAATATTTTTCGCATTGTTTATTTTATAGAGCAGCTGAACATTTTTTTATCCGCTAAGTAGCCGATTAGTTGATCGCCAATTTGTACCGGCCCAACGCCCTCGGGAGTACCTGTGTAGATTAAATCTCCTTTTCTTAGCGTAATGCGCGCAGATATATAAGCAATAAGCTGATCAAAGTTAAAAATAACATCTTTCGTGTTTCCGACCTGCACTATTTCACCATTCTTCTGTAGCGAAAAGGATAGGTTTGATACATTTCCCAATTCTTCTTTGGGAACCATCGGACTAATTACTGCAGATTGGTCAAAGGCTTTGGCCAATTCCCAAGGCAGACCTTTTTCTTTGTGTTTTTGTTGAATATCGCGCGCTGTGAAATCAATACCAAGGCCAATGGCATCATAATACTTGTGGGCAAACTTTTCCGCGACATGTTTTCCCTCATTGCAGATTCGTAAGACTACTTCTACTTCGTAATGAACGTCCTTAGAAAACTCTGGATAATAAAAGTCTTTGTTATCTCGCAACACGGCAGTGTCTGGTTTCAAAAATATTACCGGCTCTTCGGGAATCGGATTGTTAAGTTCTTTAGCGTGATTTATATAATTACGTCCTATAGCGACTATTTTCATGGGGTATTATTTAAATGTGATGTATGCGTTAGGTTTATGACTTAATCTCCCCTCAGAACAAATATAAACAAATCAGTTGCCAGCACAAGGACGAATGTGGGGCGTACTGTTACAAATAAGGATAGTATCGTAAAAAATACATAGAAGATTATCGATGTTGTAGGGCGGTATTTATACGGTTTTTTGTGCTTTATAGGGGGGGTGAGAACAATTTCAGGTATATAGGCTTTATAAACATTGAAAAAGTTACTACTATTGTGTAATCACTAACAATATTCGGAGACTTTTACCTAAAAACTCTTCTACTTTTATTGAATACACTAATTGCGTTTTTAAATACAAACACACACAACTACACTAACTATCTATCATGAGTAAAAAACTATTTAGTTTTCTTTTGTCGTGGCTATTTCTGGTGGGAATAGGCTACGCGCAAACCCGAACAATTACTGGGAATGTCGTTTCTGCACGAACTGGCGATGTTTTGGCAGGAGCCACTGTTCGAGTTACAGGAACCGATGTGGCAACACAAACTAATGCGCAGGGGAAATTCACTATTGATGTTCCCAGTGGCAGTTCAACGCTTACTGTTGACTTTGTAGGGATGCAGGAGCGAATCTTTACCATCGGCTCGCAAGACAATATCAATATTCAATTGGATGACGACGACCAAAGTGTAGGTGAAGTCATTGTAACGGCTTTAGGAGTTCAACGAACGAGAAACTCTTTAGGATATAGCGTACAAGCTATCAAAGGGGAAGATTTGACGATGGTACGTCAGCCCGATCTAAATACGGCTTTAGCTGGTAAAATTGCGGGTGTGCAAGTACAATCTACATCTGGTGCAGCCTTCGGTACATCTACCATCCGTATTCGCGGTATCAATTCACTCTCTGGTGGAAACCCGATTTACGTAGTTGATGGGATGATTACTGATCCGGAAGCGGTCAATATGGATGATGTGGCAGACCTTACCGTGCTGAAAGGCCCAGCGGCGACCGCATTATACGGTCAGCGTGGATCGGAAGGTGCAGTCGTTATTAAAACATTAGGAGGACGCACACGCGACGGGATTGGCGTTAACTTTAATCAGGCAACTTCTTTCGAAAGTGTTTATCTGTTGCCTAAGTATCAAAATGAATACGCGGGTGGATACTCACAAGAATGGAGTACGTATAACCACAATCCAAATATTGCTCCAGACTATCTGGCACCCTACGATGGTGTTAATATCCTGAACTATGGAGCCGACGAAAGTTGGGGTCCACGTATGGATGGAACGATGTATATGCCATTCTATGGCTGGGATCCGTCACATCCACAATTTGGTCAGTTAACGCCTTTGGTCGCTCAACCAAACAATGTACGCGACTTTTACAATACTGGCGTAAGTGCCAATACCAACGTGGCTTTTGATAAAGCAGGCGATAATTACCAAACTCGGTTCTCTTTCACCAATGTATCACGTACCGGTATTGTGCCAAATAGTAAGTTGGGAAGAAATTGGTTGTCAACTAATTCATCACTGAACCTTACCGACAGGCTGACGGTTTCTGCCAATGTGAACTTCCAGCATGAAGTGTATAATAACCGTCCGAAGGATGGATACAGCTCACAAACGACAGGCTCTTTCAATCAGTGGTTCCAGCGCCAGTTAGACATGAACACTTTACGTGACTATAAACGCCCGGATGGTACCTTCAGAAGCTGGAATATTGTTAGTCCAACCAATCCAAATCCAGCGTACTGGGATAATCCTTATACAGAAGTATTTGAGAACACACAATTTGATACATACCAGCGAATCTATGGTAATATTACTGCAAATTATCAACTGACAAATGCTTTGAGTGCAGCAGTAATAGCTAGGGGAAACTTTTTGCAGGTGGAGGAAACGGGACGTATTGCTAGTGGTACACTGCAGCAAGACAGCTACTCACAGTACATGAATAACCAAGATGAGGTAAACTACGTCGGTACATTAGCCTTCAAAGAACAATATGGAGACTTCACCGTAGATGCAGCCGCCTTTGGTGAATATCGCCGTAATCAACGTCGTTTCACGGATGCAGCTACCGCTGGCGGATTAGCTGTTCCGGGTTTATATACCTTGGAAGCGTCGATTGACAGACCAACGGTGCAAACTCGGTACTTTGACCAACGGGTCAATTCCTTGTATGGTTATGCAGCAGTCGGATATAAAGAATTTTTATATTTAGAAGGTAATATCCGTAATGATTGGTCTTCCACCTTGCCAAGAGATAATAATTCCTTCTTATACGGAGGTCTATCTACTTCATTTATCTTTAGCCACTTTATTGAGCCTAACGAGTTTTTCTCCTTTGGTAAGTTGAGAGCATCATTTGCGAAAGTGGGTACAGATACCGATCCTTATCAGATTTTACAAACGTACAGTATCCGCAACGCATATGGCAGTAATCCTTTGTTGACGGTGCCAGATGTTATTCCAAATGCGAATCTTTTGCCAACCTTATCTACCTCGTATGAGATCGGTACAGAGTTGCGGTTCTTCAACAGCCGGTTATTGTTCGATTTTAACTACTACACGCGTAGCGCTACCAATCAAATCCTTAATCTACCAGTATCCGGTACAAGTGGTTTCGCACAAAGCTTAATTAACGCGGGTCGGATTGATAACCATGGTTACGAATTCACTTTGGGAGGTACACCAATTCGCAATAGCAACTTTAAGTGGGATCTGAATGCCAATATAGGTATCAACAGAAATCAAGTCGTCCGTCTGGATGAGCAAGTAAGCAACCTGCAAATTGAGTTAGATAATACACCTTCCTCGTTTGGTTTCGTAGGTTCTCCGTTGATCACTTTAAATGCGTATGAAGGGCAGCCTTATGGTCAGTTGATCGGTATGGGTATTGTAAAAGACGAAAACGGTAACCGCGTCGTAGGTGAAGATGGTTATTACTTACGCGAAGACAACATGAATCTTGGGAGTATTATTCCAGACTTCACCGGAGGTCTTACTTCGTCCTTCTCCTACAAAAATTTCCGCGCCGGGTTTTCACTGGATTTCCAAAAGGGTGGTAAATACATGTCTATTTCTTCCATGTTTGGTAATTATACAGGCGTATTGGCGGAAACTGCTGGCTTGAACGAAAATGGCGTTCCGCGTCGCGATCCTGTCGAAAACCGCGGTGGAACCTTGTTGCCTGGTGTGAAAGAAAATGGCGAAGTCAATGACATCTTTGTAGATACGCAAAATCTCTATGAGAACGATATGTTTTCTCTGTGGGAAGAATGGGTGTACGACCGTAGTTTTATCAAATTACGCGAGGTGAACATTGGTTACGATCTTCCAACTAGATTTTTCCAAAATACACCGTTTAAATCCGCGAGTTTCTCGCTTATTGCGACTAATCCTTGGTTGATCTATGCAAAAAACCGCAATGTGGATCCCTCTATTTTAGAAACATCTTGGTTTGAAGGCGGACAGTTACCAAGCACACGTTCTTGGGGTTTTAGCCTACGTGTTGGTCTGTAAGCACAACGTGAATAATAAAATATATTAAAAAGCTCAATAACCATGAAAAGATATATAAAACAACTGAGTGCTTGTGTGATGGCTGCCACTGTACTAAGTAGCTGTACCAAGAACTTTGAATCCATCAATACAAGTCCGAACGACGCATTAAATCCGAACACCACACTATTGTTGTCTAATGCGTTGCGCTCTTTGGGCAGCCAAACGGAAGGTGTAGCCGGCTGGGCTAAAGACTTGTATCCACAGTACATGTCCGAAATTCAGTACACCAGTGAATCTCGGTTTCAAAATACGATCTACAATTTTTATCCTATCTACAATGTGCCATTGCAGGATTTGCAAACCATTATTGCACTAAACATGGATCCTGTAGCTTCTACCCAGGCTTATGTGACCGATGGTGGAGATAGCGAGAGTCAGATTGGTGTTGCTCGCGTATTAAAAGCATTCTATTTTATGCACATGACGGATCGCTGGGGCATGATCCCATATAGTGAAGCCTTGCAAGGTAGAGCAAATCTAACTCCGAGTTATGACTCACAAGAATCTGTATATAATGCATTATTTGTAGAATTGACAGAAGCACAAGAGCAGTTGGGCGGCGGTGGACCGGTTAGAGGCGACATTCTATTTAATGGTAACGTAGGCCTTTGGGCAAAATGGGCAAACACCTTACGTATGGCTGCCGCTTTGCATATCCGCAAAGTAAACCCTGAAAAAGCTCGTACAGAATTCCTAGCTGCATATGAGGCAGGAGCCATGACTACCAATGCAGATAATGCGTTATTCCGCTACCTAAACGACGCCAATAACCAAAGTCCTTTATTCAATAATTATGAAGTAACAGGTCGTGTAGATTATGCGGTTAGTGAGTATATGATCGAGCAGCTGGAATTACACAATGATCCAAGGTTACCTATTTTTGCGCTTCCTGCATTAAGTACGGGTACCTATGTTGGTATGCCATTTGGACTGATTCAAGGGCAAACTGGAGCATACAACCGAGAAAATGTTTCTTTAATTGGAGATCGTTTTACAGCACAAAATTCGGTACTACCACTTAGTACTTATGCTCAGGTAGAGTTTATGTTGGCAGAAGCCGCATTTCTAGGATGGATTCCAGATGCACAAACGCATTATTTGAATGGAATACGAGCGTCATTTTCTCAATATGAAGTGGAAGATCTAGAAGAAGCTTACACAGCGTATGTCGCTCAGCCATCAGTGGCCTACAGTACAGCTAATGGTTTAGAACGAATTATCACACAAAAATGGTTTGCTAACTATATGGCTAACGGGTATGAATCATGGACCGATTGGAGACGTACCGGTTTTCCTGTGTTAGATCCTGGGCCTGCACCGCAAAATACCAACGGCAGCTTGCCACGAAGACAGGGTTATACCACCGAGGAAGCAGGTCGTAATAGTCAAAGCTATCAAGCTGCGATAGGCCAACAAGGTCCAGACGCGCTGACTACACGTGTGTGGTGGGACGTAGAAGACTAAAGAAAGAGGTTGCCAATAGTTAGAATTGGCTATGTAAAAGGGATTACGTAAGTAATCCCTTTTGTTTTTAATATAAAGTCTGTTATAACCTAGTTTGATGCAAAATAATCGGTTTAGCTTATTGCTCTTTCAATTTTATTTGTAAATTGGGCAAATCAATTATATACATACACACAACATGAAAAGAAGAGAGGTCATCAAACAAATGTTTGTGATGGCGGGTGGTATATTGATCGCTAGTTCCTGCGATTTTAGTGGTAAGAAAGCATCCATCACCCTTCATAATGTCGATTTTTCGGCAGACGATGAAGTACTTTTGGGAAGATTAGTCGACGTCATTATTCCGGAAGATGATTCGCCAGGCGGTAAATGCCTCAATTTGCACTTGTTTGTGATGAAAATGCTGGACGATTGTGCATCTCCAGAGCAACAAGAAGCTTTTACGGTTGGTCTCAAGAAGTGCCATAGGGCAGATAAAGGAGATGATGCCGAGCTATTGAACTATCTGAAAGGTCTATCCGACGAAGATCAGTTTGCTACTATCTTGAAGGCGCGCACACTACAAGGTTACCTTAATTCGGAGTACGTGATGACGAACAAATTGATCTATGAATTAGTGCCGGGAAGATACGATGGTGCTGTGAAAATAAATGCGTAAGACAGTTATGGCAAATATAAATATTGACTCCGTCAAAGATAGAACGTACGATGCAATTGTGATTGGTTCGGGAATCAGTGGTGGCTGGTCAGCAAAAGAGTTGTGCGAAAAGGGGCTGAAAACGTTGGTACTGGAGCGCGGTCGGGATGTGAAACATATCAAAGATTATCCCACCACGAATATGAATCCTTGGGAGTTTGAGCATCGAAATGAAATGCCCTACGAAAATAAGAAGGAGAATCCAATCGTTAGCCGTTGCTATGCGTACCATGAGGATGCCGCGCATTTCTTCGTGAAAGACCAAGAACACCCCTACGTACAAGATAAACCATTTGATTGGATCCGTGGCTATCAGGTTGGTGGTAAGTCGCTACTTTGGGCGCGGCAAACCCAGCGCTGGTCAGACTTCGATTTCGAAGGGCCACAGCGTGATGGTTTTGCTGTGGATTGGCCCATTCGTTATGCTGATCTAAAACCGTGGTATGATTATGTAGAGCGGTTTGCAGGCATTTCGGGTGACAAGGATGGCCTACCCGAACTGCCAGATGGAGAGTTCCTGCCAGGCTATCCACTCAACGTGGTCGAAAAATATTTTAAACAAAAAGTGGAAGGGAAATATCCGGAGCGTAAAGTTATATCGGCTCGCTGTGCACATATCTCGAAGCCACAACCTATCCATATTGAGCAAGGACGTACACAGTGTCAGAATCGTACATTGTGCCAGCGTGGCTGTCCATTTGGAGGGTATTTTAGTTCAAATGCTTCCACACTGCCCTGGGCTGCGAAGACCGGTAATATGACCTTGCGCCCCGATGCGGTTGTGCACTCCATTCTATACGATAAAGATAAGAATAGAGCTATCGGCGTTAAAGTGATTGATAGAAATACAAAAGAGGAGATTGATTTCTTCGCTAAAGTGATTTTCGTTAATGCCGCAGCGATTAATACCAACCTAATTTTATTAAATTCCAAATCCGAACGTTTTCCAAACGGGTTGGGTAATGATAGTGGTACATTGGGCAAATACGTCGCATTTCACAATTACAGTGCGAGAATCTATGCAGAATATGAAGGATTGTTGGATTACGCTACAGCAGGCCGTAACCCGGCTGGTGGTGGTTACATACCTCGATTTCGGAACTTACACAAACAAGAAACGGATTACCTCCGTGGCTATGCTGCCGGATTTGGCGCTTGGCGATCTCAACATTCCGATCGGACTGGCTGGGGAGATGATTTGAAAAACTCCCTGCTTAATCCAGAATGGGGAAATTGGGGTGTAGGTTCACATATGATGGGAGAGACCATTCCTAAGGAGGCAAGTTATGTCGCATTAGATAAAACAAAAAATGATGACTGGGGCATTCCTTTGCTACATATCTCGGTAGATTATGATGATAATGACGCCAAGATGAAGAAGGATTATCTGGACACTATGGAAGACATGTTTACAGAAGCCGGTTTTACCAATATTCGTAGAGATGAAAACTCACAAGCGCCCGGTCTAGATATCCACGAAATGGGCGGTGCTCGCATGGGACATGATCCAAAAACTTCAGTACTCAATAAATGGAACCAAATGCACGATGTTTCCAACGTTTTCGTTACAGATGGTGCAGCCATGACCTCTACATCTACCCAAAATCCATCGTTAACTTATATGGCGTTCTCAGCCAGATCTGTTGATTATGCCGTAAAAGAACTGAAGAAAGGCGCTATTTAGCGCTTTTCTTCTTACGTATAAATCCTTTTGTACGAGGTATATTCCTAAATTAATCCAAGTATTTTTCAAAAACATTTCGCTAAATCGTTAAAGTTTTGTTAATTGCTTCGAGAACAATACAATTATAAACATCGGAGGCTTAGCTTATTCTTCACACGGTAAGCGTTTTTACCGGCCAACGTTAAAACGATTTAGCACAATTTTAAATTTTATGATGTATGAAAAACATTAACAATCCTGATGGCCGTCTGTGGACTGCGCTACTGGCTGTTGCTGCGCTAAGCTTCAATACGCTGCAAGCGGTTCCACTTAAACGCGATGGCGAGCGATTACAGATTACGCAACGTCAGGAGACGATACTGGGCCGTGTAAACGACGCCAGTACCAACGAACCAATTAGTGGTGTTACTATTACCGTTAGGGGAACCAATGTGAGTACCCAAACAGACGAAAACGGGCAATTTAGCATTGAGGCTCAAACTGGGCAAACACTGGTCGCTTCCTTTTTAGGCTACAAAAAAGCGGAGATGCGGGTTAGCTCTTCCACTGTTAATTTCTCTTTAGATACTGAAGGGGAAGATCTGGAAGAGGTCGTAGTCGTAGGTTACGGTACCATGCGTAAGTCTGACGTGACTGGATCCATTTCTGTTGCTAAAGGCGAGGAAATGGTCAAAGCACAGAACTTTAGTGCACTGGACAACTTACGCGGACAAGCTGCCGGGGTAAATGTGTATTCCAACTCTAGTCAACCAGGTGCCTATGCCAATCGTGTAGTAATCCGCGGTACGGCTACCATCAATTCGGCCTCCAATCCTTTATATGTTGTTGATGGAGTAGTGATGGAAAATTTCCACTTACTCAACCCGAACGATATTGAGCGCATGGAAGTCTTGAAAGATGCTTCTTCTGCCGCGATATATGGTGCGCGTGGTGCCAATGGTGTTATCTTGGTGACTACCAAACGAGGTAGCAAAGATGGTCGCAGAACCTTGAGCTATCAAGGATCGACCAGTATCAGCTCCCCTCAACGTTACATGGATCTCCTGAATGCCGAAGAGTGGGTACAGACCTTCATGATTGGTTTGGAAAACGAAAATCGTTACCAACCGGATACATACAATTGGTCATTAGATCGTAGGGATTGGTTCAATGACCCGAATTACTTCGATGGAAACGGAAATCCTTTATTCGATACCGATTGGCAACGTGAGGCAACCCGCACGGCTATCTCTCAAAATCACCAGTTGAATATTCAGCAGGGCGATGAAAATTCGTCTATGGGTGCCTTTATCAACTATACGGATCAGCAAGGTATTGTCAACAATACTTTTAATAAGCGTTTGAATGGTAAGTTGGCTTATGATACCAAAGTAAAAGAATGGCTTTCTGCAAGTATTAATTTAACAGCTAACCATACGTTCGGTCGTTTTACGCCAGAAGATGGCGGTGGTCAGGAAGCACGTCGTACCATGATTGAGATGCTACCTTGGTTGCCGATTTATCAACCAGATGGACAGTATTCATTTTCTGGCTCATCTAGTATCAATGGTGTTCTTGGATTTGAGGGAATGTCTAATCCCGTATCTATTCTGGATCTGCAGGAGAGAAGACGTGCCAACACCCAGATTTTTGGTAATGCAGCGCTGACTTTTCATCTGGCGGATGGATTAGATTTGAAAACTCAGTACGGTGTAGATAAGCAAAGAAGATTGTACAATGGTTATTCTTCTATTTTGTTACATAACATTTCTCGACCAAATGGTTGGGCGGAGATCGAAAACGAAGATACTTTTTACTGGCAACAAGAGACCTATTTAACGTATAACAAGCAGTTTGATAACCACCGTATCAATGCGATGGCGGGTTTGTCTTGGCAGGAACGCACACGCGATTTCAGCTTTAACCGTACAGAGGGTTTTACGAACGACTTCTTTAAGTGGAACAATATGGGAGCTGGTTCTCTACCACAGGCGCCAGAATCTGCTTACGATCGTTGGGCAATGAATTCCTACTTTATGAGAGCATCGTATACCTTAAACGATAAGTATACCGCAACGGTGACAGGTCGTTACGACGGATCATCTAGATTTGGTGCGAATAACAAGTATGCCTTCTTCCCATCTATGGGTCTTGCTTGGATTGCTTCCAATGAATCGTTTTTACAAGGAGTTTCTTGGTTGAATAATTTGAAATTCCGTAGTAGCTTCGGTATTACAGGTAACTCGGAGATTAATCCTTATCAAGCGATAGCGAGAGCATTGAATGGTACACAGGTATTAAATAACACGCGCGTACCTTATTCCTACCTACAATTCCTACCTAACCCAGACCTTCGCTGGGAAAAAACAGCTACCATCGATGGTGGTTTCGAAATGGGCTTATTTCAGAACCGTTTGAACTTTGATGTATCTTACTATAATCGTAGAACGACAGACTTATTGTTAGAAGATCCTCTTCCTTATGCATCTGGATTTAATTTCGTGATGCGCAATATTGGTGCAGTAAATAACAAAGGTCTGGATATTATGATTAGTGGATCGCCAGTGCGGAATGATAACTTCCAATGGACATCTACCTTAAACATGAATTACAACAAGAACGAGGTAATTCGTCTGGGAGACGATAATGCAGATATTTTGTTAAATAACTTCGTAGGAGCGCCAAACAGTATTATCCGTGTTGGCGAAAACTTAAATAGCTTCTATGGATACCGTCGCGATGGCATCTTTACGGTAGAAGATTTTGAGAATGGCTTGATTACCGAAGAGCAAATCGGTAGACCGAATCGTTCGGCAAACCAAGAGATCTTAGGTAAAGGTATTCCAGACTGGTCAGGAAGTTTTATCAATACGTTTGCCTATAAAGGTTTTGATATGACGGTAGATATGCAAGTGGTCTATGGCGTAGAAACATTACAACAGTTTTATCACTCTACCTACGACCGTTTTGGTATTACCAATGGCTTGCGTGATATCTTAACAGACGCGTACAGCCCATCGAATCCGAATACAATGCAACAGGCGATCTTCCTGACGAACAACGGCCATGCCGGACAAGATACTCGGGTAGACTCTTCTTGGATTGTCGACGGTTCTTTCCTTCGTTTCAATCTAGTCCAGTTGGGATATACGTTTGATTCAGAATGGGCACAGCGTTTAGGTATCTCTGCTTTGCGTGTATACGCGAGTGCAAACAACCCTTGGGTAATTACTTCTAAAGCTTTTAGAGGCTATGATCCGGAAAGTACGTCTACGGGAGATGAGAACAAATTCGGACAGAACGTTACCTTCTTCTCTTACCCAAGAGCGAAGACCTTTACGTTTGGTTTGAATCTTACCCTGTAATTTTACCACATAATATTTGACAGCGATGAACATTAAATATATAGTATTAGGCCTTTGTGGATCAGCATTGCTGACCATGAGTGCCTGTAAAGACTTCTTAGATGAAAATCCAAGAACGGAGGTTGGCGGGGATAGTTACTATCAAACGCAAGCCCAAGCATTAGAGAATATCAATAGCTTATACCGTATTGGCGGACCATCTTTGTATGGGAATGCCAACGGTGCTTACCAAGCACCATTTGCTTCTATCCCTGTAATGCTTACCGGTTATTTTACCAACAGCTACGAAGGGCAGGAGCAGATCAATCAATACTCCCGTTTGCTTACCCGTCAACAAAATACACGTGTGGTTTCCGGGCGCATGAATGATATTTGGAATAGCTCTTTTTTGGCCATTAATATTGCCAATGGAGCGATCAAAAATATTCCAAACATCGAAATGGCCGAAGATTTAAAAACACGTTATGTTGCAGAGGCCAGATTTTTTAGAGCCTTCAACTACTTCTATCTGGTAAAAATGTTCGGAGCATTACCGCTGTCCACAGAAGCTTATGATTCATTGGATCGTGATTTCTTCTTGAAGCGTAGCTCTGTTGAAGAAGTATATGCCGTGATCGAAGAAGATTTGATTGCCGCAGTAGAAGCCCTGCCGGATGGCATTTTTAACACCAGTGGACGGCGCGTTAACAGAAATGTAGCCGCTATGGCTTTGGCGAATGTGTATTTGCAACAAAGCAAATATGCGGAAGCTGTAGAGTACATCGACATCGTAATTGCATCCGGGCATACACTGGAACCGAATACCGATCTTGCAGCAAACAGTGCTTACAACAAGCTACGTACGTCTGACAATTTAGCAGAAACGATCTATTCATTTGAGTTTGATCCCGTCATTAATCCGGGAGGCTCTTGGCCGACCTATGGGTTCACGGCGTCAGCTAACTCCGTATTCGATAAGTATACCATTTTTGAACGTGCGTATGGACCGACCAATCGCTTCTTAAATATATATGAAGATGATGACCTCCGTATTAAGCCTAATCAATTTTATCATTGGACCTATACCAATCCAGATAATGGAGAAACCTGGAACGGCGGAAATGTAGCTGGTGTGTGGTATTTCGTTGAAGAAGATGCTCTTTTAAACACAGGTCGTTCTATTAAAGATCGTAATATCTACCGCTATGCGGAGGCTTTGTTGATTGCTGCAGAAGCAAAGGCCAGAGCAACTGGAGTAGCTACAGCGGCAGGTCATTTGGCTGAAATCAAAGCCAGAGCGAGCACGACCGGCGAAACGGTTGCCACGATTACTAGTCAACTACAAGGCCTGTCCGTGGAGCAGTTTGTACAGGAAGTGTGGAAAGAGCGCTTGCGCGAACTACCTTTAGAGTTTAAGATGTGGGATGATTGTTTACGTACGGGTTTATTCCCTAACATCTCTGCCACGGTAAGAGGACAAGTTACATTCCAACCATTAGTAGGTGCTGCAAACGGTTCTAATGCTGTCTTTAAACAGTCAGATTTAGTTTTCCCAATCTCTATGGATGAGTTGCAACGTAATAGAAACCTCGAACAAAATCCAGAATATCAGACGAATTAATCTTTTTGATACTATTTTAGTAAAGCCACAGCACATATGCTGTGGCTTTTTGTTTTTTCCTACTGGGTTTAATAAAGGTCGTCGTCGAAGACCAACAGTCTGCCCTGAGACATTAGATTGCATCCGATTGAAATTGGTGAACAAAGTATATAGCCGAAGTAAATATTAATCTTTGCTAAATATTTTTTGTATAATGGTGCAAATAATATCACTTCTCGAACCAACAAACTGCGTATTTTAAAAACAATGTTTGAGAAGATGACTGTGTTCAGAAGATCGTTATGAGCGTAGAGAAACAGAAATTGTACTGGCTTTCCGGACTGATAGGTACACTTATAGGTTTAGGGATAAGCAGATTTGCGTATACTGCATTGATTCCATTGGTTATTGAAGACTCTTGGGTTTCCTCATTTGATGCTGCGCAACTGGGTGTGGCTGCTCTGGTAGGATATATGATTGGTCCTATCTTTATAAACGTAACAAAAAATCTATTTAAAAGTGCTCAGCTCATTAAGGCTTCCCTGATCATTTGCTCTCTCAGTTATATCATGTTCTCGATAAATAGTTTTGGCTTTCACTGGATGTATTTCTGGCGCTTTATGGCAGGTTTTGGAGGCGCTTTGCTGATGGTTTTATCTCCGACACTGGTATTGCCATACTACCGAAATGCCGCTAACAAGGGTTTAATTTTCGGGATTGTATTTTCAGGAATAGGCATAGGTATACTCATTTCGGGCGTAGTCATTCCATTTCTTTATGAAAGGCTGGGCTTATGGTATGTTTTGTGGTTTCTGGCCCTGCTTACTTTCCTGTTGACGATGGTCACGTGGAAGAGTTGGAGTTTTCTCCAGCATGAGCAAGACAGGCAAATCGCCAATATTGCAGGAAGCCCTAAACTCTCATTTATCAGCAAGAATTTTTTGTTCCTATTATTTGCCTATTGTTTTCAGGCGATTGGGTATTTGCCGCATACGTTGTTTTGGGTGGACTTCTTGGTACGACAGATGAACAAATCATTTGCTTTTGGCGGATTTTGCTGGGCAATTTTTGGAATAGGTGCTTTATCTGGCCCCATTCTTCTAGGTAAGTTGTCCGATTTCATAGGAATAAAGCAAACTATTTTACTAGGATTTGCTTTGGAAAGCTTTGCTGTTTTTATGCCGATTTTTTTTCAAAGCGATCCGGCATTTTACATTTCCTCCTTTATCGTAGGGGTATTCACTCCCGGAATGGTGGCGCTGACCTCAGCCTATGCGCTAAGTCTTTTCGGAGATATTAATTACAAGATGGCCTGGAGTAATATAACGTTAGGGTTTTCTATCTTTCAAGCCGCAGGAGGCATGATGATGTCTATACTTGTTAAAAATGACGATTATATACCGCTATTTTATATCGGAGGCGGTCTTCTGTTGATCTCTTTCGTGTTGATTTTGGCTACTAATAACAAAAAGACATATCAACGCGATTAAAGCAACGTATCCCCGAAGTTTACATGCTAAGATTGAATAATAGGTGCAATCTGCAATTTTTAGGGTGAGCGATGTCTATTATTGATCGAATTAAAATGCCCTACATTCGCATCCAATGTAGGGCATTTTAATCATTATGATTCGCTAGGCTGTTCGACTAAACAAATGCGTTAAATGTCTACTGTAGCGTCCATTTCAAAATCTTCGTGCATTAAGTGTACAATTTCTGTCGCTTTCTCGTAGTTGGTTGATTTTTTAGAAAAGAAGTCGTGCTGTGTAGTCTCTGTACTTAATCCATTCAACACAATAGGGTTTACCTGCTTCACCTCAAAGATTGGCTCAAAAGCCAAGTTCATTAAGGCTTTATTGCCATTATAACGCACGTACTCCTTTACTTCAGCGGTAAGACCTACTACCGTATAGAGTTCTTCTGTATACTTCAACTCGTTCTCATATAAGTCATTTAAGAGCGTCAAGAAACGTGCTTTTACGGCTTCTTTATTTGGTAAACGATTAAAGACCTCTTGCGCCATTAAACCCACGAATACACCGTGAATTGACTCATCTGCGATAATCTTCTTGATAATGTCAGCAGAAGCAACCATTTGCCCTTGGCCACACAACCATAGTGGTAGGAAGAAGCCAGAGTAGAATAAGAAAGACTCTAACAATACCGATGCACCCAAGGCCATAAAAAGCTCTTCGTCCGTCACATTTTCTTTATCGATCGCACGATAGTACTGGTCAATAGTAGATGCTTTGTATTGTAAGAATTTATTTTCCGAAACCCAACCAAACACGTCATTGATCTCATTAGTAGTAGACACGGTCGTAAAGATCGTGGAGTAAGATTTGGCATGAATGGCCTCCATCATACACATGTAGGATAACACTGCCTTGTTTTGCAAAGAATTGATATGATCAATAATCTTGGGCATACCTGTATGACTTTGCAAAGTATCCAACAAAGTAAGACCGCCTAAAGCTTTCTTATAACACTCTTTCATGTCCCAGCTCAATCCCTTCCAGCTATCAATATCTTTAGAGGGAATGTATTCGGTGTCTATCCAGAACTGTCTGATATTCTGCTCCCAGAACATTAATGCGTAATCGTTATCGGGTGTGTTCCAGTTTACTGCCGTATATTGTTTGCTCATGGTTGGGTATTTAACTTAAAGAAACTGAATCGGTAAACTATGAAAGTAGTTCCGATTCAGTTCCGATTGGGATTGAATTATACTATAATAATAAATATGCTATGCCGAACACGAGATACATTCCTCGATGGTCGATTTACGCGTACGGGTATAATACAAGGATTTGAGCCCTAGTTTGTGCGCATAAATATAATACTTCGCTAAGTCGCGGGTACTGTCTTTTGAATTGGTGTGTAAGATCGTAGACACACCCTGATCAATGTGGCGCTGAATCACGGAGATCATTTTCAAGACCTTCATCTGATCCATATCGTACGCCGATTTGAAGTAGAAGTAATTGTCATTCGTCAAGTAAGGCATCGGATAGTAGGTAGTACTATCTCCGTACTCGCGTACTTCGATAATGTCTACGATAGGCATTACCGATGCTGTGGCATTCATGATGTAAGAGGTAGATTGATTAGGTGCAATCGCTAGTCGGTAAGCGTGGTAGATACCGTGCTCTTTGACCTGAGCTTTCAGGTTGTTCCAATCTTCGATAGTAGGAATGTGCACGCCTTCGAATAATTCCTTCACCTTATCTGTTTTAGGAAGGTAATCGCGATCCAAGTATTTATCGAAATACGAACCATCTGCATAAGCAGATTTTTCGAAACCGACGAAAGTACGTTGACGCTCTTTCGCAATCTCCATCGATGCTTCTAATGAATAGAAGTTCATGGTCATAAAGAAGGTATTTGCAAAATCCAAGGCTTCGGTAGATTCATACATGATGAAACTCTTAGCTAAGAAGCCATGTAGGTTCATAGCACCTAATCCTACAGAATGTAACTCACGGTTTGCTTTGGCAATAGTGGGCACCATCTCAATATCGGTGACATCTGTCACTACCGTCAACGCGCGCATAGCCGTTTTTACGGTTTCCTTGATCCGCTTGTTGTCCATAACTGTAGCTACATTTAGCGACCCAAGGTTGCAGGAAATACCGTATCGAATGGTGTCTTCTTTGCCGTAAATATTGATGTCCGACACCTCAGAGACCTGCATGATCTCCGTACATAGATTAGAGAATTTTACGTTACCCACTCCTTTTAAGGCGTGTTCTCTATTCGCGTTTTCCTTATAGAAGATATATGGATAACCCGATTCTTTCTGCGTCTGTGCGATTTTCACCAATAGGTGACGGGCATTTATCTTCTTCTTTTTAATATTCGGATTGGTGATTAGCTCATCGTACATGGCATCCATGTCCAATTCATCCAAGTATTTGCCATACTCCTGCATCACGGTGTGGGGATAAATCAAATAGCAAGCTTCATCTTTTTCCGCCAATTCCATAAATTTGTCTGGAACGATAATGCCGATAGATAGCGACTTGATCCTCACTTTCTCGTCTGCGTTGATTTTCTTGCAATCTAAGAATTCCTCAATGTCGGAGTGGAATATGTTCAAATAAACAGCACCGGCACCGGGACGTTGCCCCAATTGGTTGGCATAAGAGAAGGTATCTTCCATGATTTTCATGATCGGTAATACGCCTCCAGCACGTCCTTCTACTCCTTTAATGGCTTCGCCACGAGCACGAATTTTCGAGATGTTGAAAGATACACCTCCACCAATAGAAGACAGCTTCATCGCGGAGTCAATTGCATAGCCGATACCATTTAGGTTATCGCCAACTTCGTCTAAGAAGCAGGATACCAACTCTCCAGAACGTTTCTTGCCTGCATTTAGGAAGGTAGGTGTAGCCGGTTGATATTCTTGGCTGATCATAATTTCAGCATACTCAATCGCTTTCTTTACACCTTCTTCGCGTGCCAAGAATAAGGAAACCGCCATCACGCGATCTTCATAGCGCTCTAAGAATTTTTCACCAGAATCGTCACGCAACGCATAACTTTGAAAAAACTTAAATGCCGCCATGAATGACTGGAAGCGGAATTTTTTGGCGTATACATAATCGTACACTTCTTGGATTTCCTCGAACGTGAACCATTGATAGAAATCAATGTAGTAGTTGTTTTCGATCAGGTAATCTACCTTTTCTTTTAGGTTGTAAAAGAAAACCGTATTCTTATTGACATACTCCAGGAAGTATGCTCTAACGGCATCTTTGTCTTTATGTAAGCTAAACTCGTCATCATGTTTGATCATGATTTCGTTGTTAAGCAATATCCAGTTTTTCGCTACGTCGTTTGCTATCATAATATTGATTTTTTATAATGTCAATAAAGGCATTAATGTCTACTAGTGTCCCCGAAAGTTCGAACTTTAAACCAATGGGGAGGTCGAAGTTTTCCGCGAGTTTATCTGCTGCAACGGCGAAGTTTCTTCCCCAATTGCGGTTGCCACTTGCACTGACCGAATGGATCATATGGCTGTATTTGTCTATGAAGGCTTGTGTCTTTTCAGGCACTTTGCCAAAGTTGATGGTGTAGGTCACCAAATGTCCCATATGCGAAGGTACCGTGTCCTCTTGGATACGGGTGGCTTCCCAACCCGTTATCTGGATCACTTTACTGATAAAGCGATCTACATTTCCTGTCTTTGAATCGTAATAAATATGAATCATGGATCGTGTTTAGAGGGTCTGCGATACGGTTTACAACGCGATATGATCTAGTTCCTCTGGTTTGAATCCAATGATTCTATGTTTGATTTCGTCTTCTTCTAGTACCAATACCGTAGGCACGGTGCGTACTTTGAATTTTACAGCCAATTCTGGCTCATCAAACGGATTGATTGTTTCGTAAGATACACCCTTGTTGTCCAAGTAGGAAGATACCTGTGCACATGGTGCACAGTCATTCTTTTCAAATTTAATGATTCTTGCCATGTCTATTTAAAATCTTTTGGAGGGTAACTTTAAGCTGACTTTAGAGAGTCAACTTATGTTTGCCATAAATAAATATTCTATTGAATCGGGACTGTCATGATCCCTTTGTCTTAAACAAAGATCATATATTTTATCTCCGTGAGTGAGTCGTACTTTTCCACATGTTCCGAACAGATGGGGGTTAAAGTTCGCTTCTCGAATGCCTGATTTGGTAATCTGCTGATAGACAGGGATCGTGGTATGTGGATAACTTTGAAAAGCCGCTAATATTTTCTCTTAATATCGTTTAAATATACCTATATTTTGACCGAAAAATAACAAGAAGATGTATGGTTTTTAGTTGGTTTTTTTGAATTAATTACGTAAGGTAAATTAAAGCAGTTTTGGTGTAAGGTCATTAGGTTCAAATAGAAATTCCTCCGGAAAGTGATACCGGAGGAATTTTCGTATTTTCAAATAAGTTGTGTTGTCGCAACTAGTTATCAATAACCCGGATTTTGGTTGTAGTTCATGTTCCCGAGCTGAGTCTGCGGGATTGGAAACAACAATGCCCGAGGATCCGATGCTGGCTTTTCCTGCCAGGTATCCAGATACCTTCCAAAGCGGATGAGATCTGTGCGCCGCCGTCCCTCCCAGTAGAATTCGCGACCCAGTTCGTCCAGCATGTCATCTAGCGAGAGGCTAGTCATGACCGAGGCTTGTCGTCGTGTCCTGACCATGTTGACATATTGCAAAGCCTGTGCCTGATTGTTCATCCGTAACAGAGCCTCGGCTTTCATAAGCAAGACATCCGAATAGCGATAGAATACCCAGTCGTTATTCGCAAAGTTAGAGCCGATATTGTCGTAGTCTGGCACGTATTTTACTACGCGTATACCGGTTAATTCTAGGTTGTTACCACGTTCAATAATACTTACTTCGGGAGTAAAGATTAGGGGGTTGCTACGACGATCTTGCAATATTTCACCTGCTGAATTAAACTGCTGACCGACTATAAAGCCCATGTGCAGACCGGATCTTTCGGTCACACCTGGATAGGGGCCACCTCGGCGTTGGTCTTGCGGTTCAAATTTATCGTAAAAATTAGAGAGGGTAGTCCAGCCATTATTGCCGCTTGGGTTCATAGAATAGTGTAAAGGGATTCTGATAAAGTTAAATATTGGTCCCGAATTTGACCCACCTGTGTTAGCCCCTAAAAAGATGTTTTCTGAAGCACCACGGTTGTTTGGTGAAAAGCTATCGAAGTAGTTGTCGGTCAAGGAAAATCGACCGGAACCAATAATTTGATCGGCCAGCTCAATGACATTCTGCATATCGCTATTGTCGAAAGCGGGTTGTGCACGATTTAGGTAAACAGCCCTGTTCAGGTAGACTTTCATCAGCAGTACTCTGCCAGCATCCTGATTTGCAAATACGCTATTATTGACAGTCCATACCGGCAAGTTTGGTATGATCTCCGTAAGCTCTGCTATCAAATAGTCTAACTGCTCTTGGGCGTTGCGGACAATCGGTAAAGTGGCGATACCATCTCCAGGTTCACGGTAGGGGACTTGCCCCCAGCCGTCTAGCACGAAGTTCTGGGCAAAGGCGCGTAAGAAGCGTGCTTGCGCCGCTTGTTGTGTGTCAGGATTGTACCGCAAGATATCCGTAGCAGCATAGCTGATAGCATTAATGTCGCGGAATACTTGATTCATACGTATGTGATCTGGTTGCCAAAGATGTAGAAACAGAGCTCGCCAGGCACCATTGTCGTCCCAGTCGCCTCCCCGGGTCGGCGCGATTGCCTCGTCGGTGGTAAGTTCTTGCAATGCCCACCACGACTCGGGTGTCTGTAACGCTGCGCGTGTAGAAAAGTAGGCCCCCTGCAAAAGGGAAGGGATATCGATGTTGCCCTCATCTCGATCTGTAATCTGTCCGAAAAGCTGTTCTTCCAGCCGGGTACAGCCGCTCAGTGCGATGCTGCCAACCAGCAATATCATGGGTAAAAAATTATTTTTCATGTTGCTGAATGTATTATTTATAGTGAGAAATTTATACCAAAGTTGAATATCCTAGCCGGAGGGTATCCGATGTAGTCGATGCCTAGTGAGCCGGTTTCATTCACCCCTTTGTTGGTATTTACTTCCGGGTCGAATCCAGAATAGTTCGTAAATACGAGTAGATTGACACCGTTTAAAAACACATTTAGGTTTTTTATAGTGGAACCTACATTGCCGACCTTATAACCTATGGTGGCATTGGCCAATTTGATATAAGAGCCATTTTCAATAAAGCGTGAGGAGGGCGAGGCTGGGTTGGTGAGTAATTCTCTCGGTAGACTGTTTGCCTGATCTGCCATGGTATTTCTAAATGCGCCTAGGTTCGTGATCGGCAGTACGGAGTTTACGGTGTTGTTGTAGATATCTCCCCCCAAAAGACCATTGAAATTAGCGGAGAAAGTTAATCTCTTGTAGCTCAGCTCGGTGCTAAATCCGATTAACGCATTAGGATTGGGATTGCCTAGATATAGAAAATTAAACCCGTCATCCGTGTACATCGAGATACCTTCGGGATCTATACCCAAATACTCTCTGGTTACAATTGCAAACATCGGTAGGCCGGCTTGGATAACCTGTACGGTAGCATCGGATACGCCTTGCCCACTAAGCATGCCGGTCTGGATGATGTCGGTCGTGTTACTTACTTGGTTTCTGAGAAAAGTCACGTTGCCTTGCACGTTCCAGGTGAGGTTTTCATTTTGGATAAGCACGGAATTTAGAGCTAGCTCTATACCTTGATTGCGGACTCGCCCATCAAGGTTGGTCCACACAATAGGTGCGTTAGGCGCATTAGGGTAAAATGGAATAGTAGGGAAGATCAAATCTGTGGTTACCTTATCAAACACATCAATCGAACCGCTCAGCTTAGATCCGAATAAGCCAAAATCCATACCAATATTCCATTGTTCATCGCTTTGCCAACGTAGGTTTGGATTTCCATTGTTAACTGGGACAATGACGTTGTCATTTTCAAAACCGTATCGATTGATCGAGGCTCCAGAAGGAAATTCCTGATTACCGGTACGTCCCCAGCCTACGCGCAACCGTAGTTCCGTAAGCCAGTCCGCATCCTGCATAAAGCGTTCATTCTTAATGTTCCATGCTCCAGAGAATGAAGGGAAGTTTCCATATCGGTTGTTCTCACCGAACTTTGTGGAACCATCCCGCCGTACGGTGGCGGTCAGTAGGTAGCGACTGTCGTAATTGAAAATGGCTCGAAAGAAATAGGATTGCAGTTCGGCACTCGGATCAACAAATGAGTTGACTGTTCTGGCACCGCTGGATCCGGCCTGCAGGGCGTCGGTGTAGTCTACATCAATATCGCCATAGTTGATCCCTTGGAAGCTCATGCCGCGATACCTGAAATTCATGTATTCGTAACCTGCGATGGCATTCAAGTTCAATTTGTGGGCAATCTCGCGGTTAAATGTCAACGTATGTGTCAGTTGGCTCGTCATCAATTCGTTGTTGGCATAAGAAGCCTCGCCACCCAAAAAGTCTCCGTCTGGATCAAACTGGATGTTCATCATATTGATCCAACTTCTTGTGGAGGCACGGCGTATACCGGTGCTGTAGTTGATCGAACCCAGCATCCGGTACTCCAGCCAGTCATTAAATTTATAGTAAGGCGATATGTTAGCGAGTATGGTGCTTACGCGTGCGTGGTCGTTATTGGCTTCACTCATGCCGACTGGATTGATAAGGGATGTGCCATATTTAATATTGAAGGATCCGTCTTGATTGTATAACGGCTCTGTAGGGTTCCAAGTCAGCGCCTGCCCCACTAGACTGCCTTGAAAACCCGCGTCTTCGGTTACGGGTGCAATTTGCTCATTCGTTTGCGTCACAAACATACCCATGTCCAAACCTAATTTCTTGCTCTCCAACATGCGGAAGTTGGCATTGACTGATCCTGCAACTTTCGTGAAGCCACTGTTGATAAGGATACCTTCCATATTTTGATAGCCGATGGAGGTGCGAAACCGAGCGTCTTCACTACCACCGCTCATGGAGATGGAGTAGTCTTGGTTGATGGCTCGTCGCGTGATTGCATCCATGGCATTCACATTGCTCCCTAAGTCGCCTACCTCGGCGTCAAGCCCGTAATTGGCCAGAGCGGCGCGAAACTGGTTGGCATCTAAGATGTCGATGTTTCGCATGAGCGAACTTACGCCCGTAGTCGCGTTGACATTAACTTGTAGAGGCTGTGCTTTACCTCGTTTGGTATTAATTAAAATAACACCATATGCTCCGCGAGAACCATATATTGCCGCGGCGGAAGCATCTTTCAATACCTCCATGCTTTCAATATCATTCGGATTGAGAAAGGCAAGTGGGTTGCCTCCGGGCGAGGAACCAAATTCTGCCTGCCGCTCGGGTCGTGGTGTCCGTCCGTCTAAGGCCATTCCATCTACCACATACAAAGGACGTCCTGTGCCTGTAACGGCCGAGTTACCCCGTATCCTTACCGTGGTCTCGCCTCCGGGCTGGCCACTGTTGTTAATCATTTGGACGCCTGGAGCCTTGCCTTGAATGAGTTGATCTGGTGCTGTAAAAGGACCTTGATTAAAGTCTTTTTCGCTGACACGAGAGACCGCACCTGTCAGGTCTTTGCGTTGTACAGATGCATAGCCTACCACTTGTATTTCGCCAATATCTTCTCCTGTGGATGGCTGCAAGCTAATATTCAACGGAGGCATATTAGCGTTAACGCGGATGGTTTCCCGGTACGTTTCAAAGCCTAGGAAAGCAACGGTAAGGGTATAGCTGCCCGGGGCTATGTTCGAAAAGCTGAACGATCCGGTAGCATCCGTACCAGCGGTGCGTTCCAGCTCTATGATGGTTAACGTCGCACCTGATATGGCCTGTCCATCGCCGGTTACTCGACCATTAAACGTAGCTGTTTGTGCGTAAACGCTGTTTCCATTTAGTAGGAAAAGTACCAGTGCAAACAGCAGCATGTGAATACCTAAAAAAGGTAATTTCTGTTTCATGTTTGGTGTTTTTAAGTTTATAAAAGAGTTAATTAATGGCTATTAACCAACATGTAGTTATTATGTTGTTAATAGATATTTACTTTTGTAATTGTGTAAAATTTATAAATGGTAATCAAAATTAGAAAAAAAATAATATTTAAAAATATATTTCATATTTTTTATTTCTTTTTGAGATAATTTATAATTAAAAATGAAAATAATACTACGTATTAATTCCGATAAAAAATGAAAGCACGAGAGGGAGTAAAAACCGGCATTTTCTAGAACGTAACTGCGGGTTTGTTTAGTGGTTTTGTCTTACAATCGTAAGAAAAGAAATATTGCTCTAATGAGTAGGAAAGCAGGCTTTTAGTAGATCACAATTAAAAAAATAGCTAATCATTTAGCCGCGAAGTAATTAAGGTTTTATTGGGTTGAACCACATCAATCTTTGTTGTTTTTTCTGTGGTTTCATCGATTTCAAAGCGGATTGCAAAATCAGTAAGGTCTTTGATTTTGAAATAGTGGTTGATTTGTATTATTGTTTCCTTAAGGATGATGAAGTTAGTCGACAGCGCTAAACAAAAAACTCCTCCGGACAATGAAGCCGGAGGAGTTTTTGTGTTTTCGGATAAGCACAGCTGCAGCAGCTAGTTATTAATAACCCGGATTCTGTGGTAAATTGGTGTTACCTGATTGGTTAATCGGTATTGGGAAGACCAGATTCCGAGGGTCCGATGCTGGCTTTTCCTGCCAAGCATCCAGGTATTTGCCAAAGCGGATGAGATCTGTACGTCGACGTCCCTCCCAGTAGAATTCGCGGCCTAGTTCGTCCAGCATGTTATCCAGCGTGAGGCTAGTCATGACGGAGGCCCCTCGTTGTGTTCTGACCATATTGACATATTGTAAAGCCTGTGCCTGATCGTTCATTCTCAACAGAGCCTCGGCTTTCATCAGCAAGACATCCGCATAGCGATAAAACACCCAGTCGTTATTTGCTAAGTTAGAGCCGATGTTGTCGTAGTCTGGTACGTATTTTACCACGCGTATGCCGGTGACTTCCAGGTTATTGCCTTGTTCAATGATACTTACCTCTGGAGTTAATGCCAACGGATTGCCACTGCGGTCTTGTAACGCCACGCCTTGGAAATCAAACTGTTGACCGACTATAAAGCCCATGTGCAAACCGGATCTTTCCGTGACGCCGGCACGGGGGCCACCCCGGCGTTGGTCTTGCGGTTCAAATTTATTATAAAAATTGGACAAGGTAGCCCAGCCGTTAAAACCGCTTGGGTTCATTGCATAGTGTAAGGTGATTCTAATAAAGGTAAATATCGGCCCCGAATTTGACCCACCTGTGTTAGCTCCTAAAAAGATGTTCTCTGATGCTCCGCGGTTGTTTGGAGCAAAGCTATCGAAGTAGTTGTCGGCCAGTGCGTAGTTTCCCCCCATCTGATCTGCAAGCTGGATGACATGCTGCATATCGCTATTGTCAAAAGTAGGTTGTGCACGATTTAGGTATGCACCCCTGTTTAGGTATACTTTCATTAGTAGCACTCTGGCAGCATCTTGATTTGCTAATACCCTTGTATTAACATTCGATACCGGCAAATTTGGAATAATCTCTGTAAGCTCTGCTATCAAATAATCTAACTGCTCTTGGGCGTTGCGGACGGGAGGTATATTGGTGATGTCATCTCCAGGTTCGCGGTACGGTACTTGACCCCAACCATCTAGGATGAAGTATTGGGCGAAGGCGCGTAAGAAGCGTGCTTGCGCGGCTTGTTGTGTATCAGGATTGTACCTTAATATATCCGTAGCCGCATAGCTAATTGCATTGATGTCGCGGAATGCTTGGTTTACTCGTATGTGATCCGGCTGCCACTGATGGAGAAATAAGGCGCGCCAAGCACCATTATCGTCCCAGTCGCCGCCTCGGGTCGGCGGGATTGCCTCGTCGGTGGTAAGTTCTTGCAAGGCCCACCAAGTGTCAGGCGTCTGTAAAGCTGCACGTGTAGAAAAGTAGGCCCCCTGTAAAAGAGAAGGGATATCGATGTTGCCCTCATCTCGATCTGTAATCTGTCCGAAAAGCTGTTCTTCCAGCCGGGTACAGCCGCTCAGTGCGATGCTGCCAACCAGCAATATCATGGGTAAAAAATTATTTTTCATGTTGCTGAATGTATTATTTATAGTGAAAAATTTACGCCAAAGTTGAATATCCTAGCCGGAGGGTATCCAATATAATCAATACCTAGTGAACCGGTTTCATTCACTCCTTTGTTAGTGTTTACTTCCGGGTCGAATCCAGAATAGTTCGTGAATAAAAGCAGGTTGACACCGTTCAAAAACACATTTAGGTTTTTTATAGTGGAACCTACGTTGCCGACTTTGTAGCCAATTGTAGCATTAGCCAATTTCAGGTAGCTCCCATCTTCTATGTAGCGGGAGGACGGTGATGGTGGATTTGACAACGACTCCTGTGGGGATGTGCCTACGTATCTTGAAGCTACATTCCTGAAACCACCCAAGTTGCCGATCGGTACGACGGTATTAAATGTGTTATTGTAAATATCTCCTCCCAAAAGACCATTGAAATTAGCTGAGAAAGTAAATCTCTTGTAGCTCAGATCGGTGCTAAATCCGATCAACGCATTAGGATTGGGATTCCCAACATAAAGAAGATTAAACCCATCATCTGTATATCTAGACATACCTTCGGCATCTAAGCCCAAATACTCTCTGGTGACCATCGCAAACATCGGTAGGCCAGCTTGGATAACCTGTACGGTAGCATCGGATACGCCTTGCCCACTGAGCTGACCAGTCTGGATGATGTTTGTCATGTTACTTACCTGATTTCTGAGCAAAGTCACGTTGCCATTAACATTCCAGGTTAGATTTTCATTTTGGATGAGCACGGAATTTAAAGCTAGCTCTATACCCTGATTGCGGACTCGTCCATCAAGGTTAGTCCACACAATAGGTGCGTTAGGCGCGTTGGGATAAAGTGGAATGGTCGGGAAAAGCAAATCTGTGGTTACCTTGTCAAACACATCAATGGAACCGCTTAGTTTGGACCCGAACAAGCCAAAGTCCATACCGATGTTCCATTGCTCATCGCTTTGCCAACGTAGGTTTGGGTTTCCATTGTTTACTGGTACAATGACGTTGTCATTTTCAAAACCGTATCTATTGATCGAGGCTCCAGCAGGAAATTCCTGATTACCGGTACGTCCCCAGCCTACACGTAGTCGTAGTTCTGTAAGCCAGTCCACATCCTGCATAAAACTTTCATTTTTTATGCTCCACGCTCCAGAGAATGAGGGAAAGTTTCCATACCGGTTGTTTTCACCGAACTTTGTGGAACCGTCTCGACGCACAGTAGCGGTCAAAAGGTAACGGCTGTCGTAATTGAAAATGGCTCGAAAGAAATAGGATTGCAGTTCGGTGCTTGGGTCAGCGAAGGAGTTGACTGTTCTGGCGCCACTGGATCCTGCTTGCAGGGCGTCGGTGTAGTCTACATCAATGTCGCCATAGTTGATCCCTTGGAAATTCATGCCACGATACCTGAAATTCATGTATTCGTAACCTGCAACCGCGTTCAAGTTTAATTTGTCGGCAATCTCACGATTGAAGGTTAATGTGTGTGTTAACTGGCTTGTCATCAATTCGTTGTTGGCATAAGAAGCCTCGCCACCCAAAAAATCTCCGCTTGGATCAAACTGGATGTTTGGAATATTGATCCAGCTTCTGGTTGAAGCACGGCGTATACCGGTGCTGTAATTAATCGAACCCAACATGCGGTACTCTAACCAGTCATTAAATTTATAATAAGGTGATATATTCGCGAGTACGGTACTTACACGAGCATGGTCATTATTGGCTTCGCTCATAGCTACCGGATTAATGATGGATGTACCGTATAATATATTGAGGCGACCATCTTGATGACGCAAAGGTAATGTGGGGTTCCAGTTTAGCGCTTGACCCACTATACTTCCTTGGAAACCCGCATCTTCAGTTACCGGCGCTAATTGCTCATTTGTTTGTGTCACAAACAGCCCCATGTCCAAGCCCAATTTTTTGCTCTCCAGCATACGAAAGTTGGCATTGATTGATCCGGCAACTTTCGTGAAGCCACTGTTGATAAGAATGCCTTCCATATTTTGGTAACCAATAGACGTACGAAACCGAGCGTCTTCACTACCGCCGCTCATGGAGATGGCGTAGTCTTGGTTGATGGCTCGTCGCGTGATTGCACTCATAGCATCCACATTACTCCCTAAGTCGCCTAACTCGGCGTTTAGCCCGTAGTTGGCCAGGGCAGCGCGAAACTGGTTGGCATCCAGGATATCGATGTTTCGCAGGAGTGAACCCACACCGGTAGTCGCGTTGACATTGACTTGTAGGGGCTGTGCTTTACCTCGTTTGGTGTTGATCAACACAACACCATATGCCCCGCGAGAACCATATATCGCGGCTGCAGAAGCATCTTTCAACACTTCCATACTTTCAATATCATTGGGGTTGAGAAAGGCAAGTGGATTGCCTCCAGGCGAAGATCCAAATTCTGCCTGTCGTTCGGGGCGCGGTGTGCGGCCGTCTAAGGCCATTCCATCTACCACATACAAGGGCCGTCCTGTACCGGTCACCGCCGAGTTACCCCGTATCCTTACCGTGGTCTCGCCTCCGGGCTGGCCACTGTTGTTAATCATTTGTACGCCTGGAGCCTTGCCTTGAATGAGTTGGTCTGGTGCCGTAAAAGGGCCTTGATTGAACTCTTTTTCGCTAATACGAGAGACCGCACCTGTCAAATCTTTGCGTTGTACAGATGCATAGCCTACCACTTGTATTTCGCCAATGTCTTCGCCAGTCGAGGGCAGTAGGCTAATGTTAATGGGAGCCATGTCTGTCGTAATCCGGATTGTTTCCCGGTACGTTTCAAAGCCCAAAAAAGACACCGTAAGGGTGTAGCTGCCAGGTTTCACATTTGCAAAGTTGAAGGATCCACTTGCATCCGTACCGGCGGTGCGCTCCAGCTCTATGATGGTTAACGTTGCACCTGATATGGCCTGCCCCTCGCCGGTAACTCGACCATTAAACGTAGCTGTTTGAGCATAGGCAATAATGTTTCCATGTACTAGGAAAAGTGCGACTACCAAAAACAGCATGCGCACGCCGAAAAATGGTAATTTTTGTTTCATGTTTAGTGTGTTTAAGTTTATAATAAGTTATCGTTATACGATTGTGTATACTACTCTATTGGATTATTTTGAGTCGATATTTAAGCCTATAGTATTATAAATGGTATTCAAAGTTAATAAAAAAACTATTTGAGAAATATATTTATTTACGTTGTTTCCTGTATCAATAACTTATTGTTTTTTGTTTATACGGTTTTTATGCTGATGGCGCTTAATCAGTTTTAGCTCTCATTTATGTTAACTAAACCGATTTAAATTGTAATGAAATTTGTTACAATAATAAAAATATCATTAACTCACACTTATGAAAATCGTGTAAAAGTTACACGAACCCCTTGTAACTTTTTTGTTTCAAAATCCTCAGGATTGTGTAATAATAGCTGGAGGATCCAAAAAAGAACAGCGGACAAAGGATTGTCTGTGTTTCTGATTCAGCCAAAGGGCAGGTACGTCATCGGGTAAAGAGGATTTGAGCCATCTTCTTTCGATATTTTCATTCTGCTTTTTCTGGAATTTCATCTATCTCAAAGTGAATAGAAAAAGAAGGAAGATCCTTGATCTCGAAAAAGTAATTGAATTGTATTATTGTTTCCTTAAGGATGATGAAGTTAGTCGACAGCGCTAAATAAAAAACTCCTCCGGACAATGAAGCCGGAGGAGTTTTTGTGTTTTTAAATACGTTAGGTTGTTGTAACCTGTTATTAATAGCCAGGGTTTTGGGTTAGATTGGTGTTGCCCAACTGATTCAACGGTATCGGGAATAGGAGTGCTCGCGGATCAGACGCTGGTTTTTCCTGCCAAGCATCCAGGTACTTTCCAAAGCGAATTAAATCTGTACGACGGTGCGACTCCCAGAAGAATTCTCGACCAAGTTCATCCAATAGATTGTCTAAGGTGAGCGTAGTCAACGCTGAAGCATTGCGTTTGGTGCGCACTTCGTTGACCAGCGGTAGCCCTGCACCAGCTTGTCCCATACGAAGCAAAGCCTCTGCCTTCATGAGTAGCACATCCGAATAACGGTAAAATACCCAATCATTCTCTGCATGCCCAGCACCAAGGTTGGCATAATCTGGCACATATTTTACTACGCGGATACCAGTGACTTCCAGGTTGTTGCCTCGTTCAATAATACTTACTTCTCGAGTGAAACTCAATGGGTTGTTGCGGCGATCTACTAAGGCCGTGCCTGCTGCATTCACTTGCTGTCCTTCCAGGAAGCCCATTCGTAATCCAGAAACACTTGTAACACCCGGGTAGGTAGAGCTTCGGCGCTGATCGGTTTCTTCATATTTATCATAGAAGTCCGATAAGGTCGCAAAACCATTCCATCCACTCGGGTTCAAGTTGTAGTGCAGTGTCGTTCTGATCAAAGAATAAATATCTCCAGAATTGCTTCCTCCTGTGTTAGCACCTAAAAAGATATTCTCGGGAGACTGGTGATTATTCAGGTTGAAATTATCGAAATAATTGTCGGCCAGTGCGTAGTTGCCACTTATCTGATCCGCGAGCGTAACCACCATTTGTAGGTCGGCATTATCAAATACCGGTGTCGCCCGGTTTAGGAATGTAGCCTTATTCAGGTACACTTTCATTAGCAACATTCTTGCAGCATCTTGGTTAGCAACCTGCGGATTACCCGTCGGCAGATTGGGAATAATCTCCGTTAATTCACTAATCAAGTAGTCAATCTCTGTTTGTGCGTCGCGTACCTGAGGCATTAGTAAGATGTCGTCTCCAGGTTCACGGTATGGTACCTGTCCCCAACCATCTAATATAGAAAACTGTGCAAATGCCCGAATAAAACGCGCTTCGGCGGCTTGCGTGGATGTGGGATTGTAGCGAAGTAAATCTGTGGCTGCATAACTCACTGCGTTCAGATTCCGAAACACATCGTGGATACGCACGTGATCGGCCTGCCACTGATGCAAGAAGAGTGCACGCCAAGCACCATTGTCATCCCAATCACCTCCGCGAGTAGGCGTAATCGTTTCATCAGTGGTAGTTTGTTGTAGCGCCCACCAGCCACCGTTCCCTTGATAAGGAGAACGCATAGAGATGTAAGCTCCCTGTAATAGCGAAGTGGCATTTACTGCGCCCGGATCGCTATCCGAAATTTGACCGTTGAGCGTTTCATCGAGTTTGGTACAGCCGGTTAGTGCAATGCATCCAACCAGTAGTATGGTATATAAATTTTTTTTCATGTTGTCGAAAATTATAAAGAGAAGTTAACGCCTAGGTTAAAGGTTCTTATCGGAGGGTAGCCGATGTAATCAATGCCTGCTGACCCGGTGTTACCCACGCCTTTTGCCGTATTGACTTCTGGATCAAATCCAGAATATTTGGTAAATAGCAACAAGTTGGTGCCATTGATAAACACATTTAGGTTTTTTAAGGAAGCGCCGATATTACCTACACGGTATCCTATGGTGGCATTCGCTAGTTTGATATAGCTACCATCTTCGATAAAGCGTGAAGATGGCGCAGCGGAATTGGTCAATGATTCCTGGATAGGAGAGTCTAACAATCCGGCGGCAATATTTCTGAAGCCACCCAAGTTCGTGATCGGCAGTACCGTATTGGCGGTGTTATTATACAAATCTTGCCCCAGGGCGCCATTGAAATTAGCAGTCAGTGTGAATCGTTTATACATTACATCCGTGCTGAAACCCACCAGTACATTAGGGTTTGGGTTGCCCACGTATAGCATAGAGAAGCCATCGTCGGTATAGGTAGAAAACCCTTCCGGGCTTAAGCCTAAGTACTCTCTCGTCATCATGGCATACATTGGAAGCCCTGATTGAATGACCTCCACGGTAGCACCCGATACGCCCTGACCGCTCAATGCACCTGTTAGGATGACGTTGTTCATATTGCTTACATCATTTCTCAATAGCGTTAGGTTTCCGCCCACATTCCAGGTTAAGTGCTCTTTTTGGAGCAGTGTAGAATGCAAAGCAAGCTCAATACCTTGATTACGCACTATGCCATCGAGGTTACTCCAGATGATTGGTGCATCGGGAGCATTCGGGTAGAGTGGAATCGTCGGAAACAACAAATCTGTCGTTTTCTTTTGGAATACGTCGATGGATCCGGTCAGTTTCGTGCCGAATAAGCCGAAATCTACCCCAATATTGGTTTGCTCATCACTTTGCCAGCGTAGATCCGGGTTTCCGTTGTTAATAGGGCGAACGGCATTGTCATTGATAAACCCGTAACGGTTGCTGGAAGATCCCGCCGGAAACTCCTGATTTCCGGTACGACCCCATCCAGCGCGTAAACGCAATTCGCTTAACCATGCCACATCCTGCATAAAGCTTTCGTTGCGGATATTCCATGCTGCAGAAAATGAGGGGAAGTTTCCGTACTTATTGTTGTCCCCGAATTTAGTAGAACCGTCACGACGTACAGTACCTGTAAATAGGTATCTGTTATCGTAATTGAAAATCGCGCGGAAAAAGTAGGATTGCAATTCGGTTTTAGGATCAGCAAAGGAGTTTACGACACGGTTGCCGCTGGAACCCGCTTGAAGGGCATCTGTGTAATCGATGTTGATATCTCCATAATTGACACCCCGGAAGTCCATTCCACGATATATAAAGTTCATGTATTCGTAACCGGCGACGGCATTTAAGTTCAGCTTGTTAGCAATCTCCCGGTTGAAAGTTAGTGTGTGAGTCAATTGACTGGTAATGAGTTCGTTGTTGGCATACGATGCTTCACCACCTAGCGCACCACCAGCCTGGTCGGCCTGAATGCCTGGTATGTTGATCCAACTCTTCGTGGAAGCACGACGGATACCAGTACTATAATTTACCGCTCCGAGTACACGGTACTCCAGCCAGTCATTGAACTTATAGTATGGGGATACGCTACCAATGACTGTTGTAATCCGTGCATGGTCATTGTTTGCCTCCGACATGGCCAAGGGGTTAATGATGGATGTGCCGTATTTAATATTTAAAGATCCGTCTTCGTTGCGTAACCGCTCGGTTGGATTCCAGCTGAGTGCCTGACCCACTAGGCTGCCTTCGAAGCCGGCGTCGTTAGTGATTGGCGCGAATTGTTCATTGGTTTGGGTACCGATGAGCCCCAGATCTAATCCTAGCTTTTTACTTTCTAGCATCTTGAAGTTTCCATTCACGGAAGCGGCCACTTTTTTTAGACCGCTTTTATTCAAAATACCCTCTATGTCTTGGTAACCGATAGAAGCCCTAAACTTCGCATCCTCGGTACCACCGGCCATGGAAACTGCATAATCTTGCACGATGGAATTACGCGTAATCGCTCCTAATGCATCTACATTATCACCGAGATCACCTCCGGTGATACCATACTTATTCAACGCGCCGCGGAATTGGTTTCCATCTAGAATATCTATTCGGCGCATTAAAGATGCCACACCCGTAGAAGCATTGACATTAACCTGCAAAGGGCCGGCTTTACCGCGTTTTGTGTTGATCAACACAACACCGTATGCTGCTCTGGCACCATATATTGCTGTAGCAGAGGCGTCCTTTAATATCTCCATGCTCTCAATGTCGGGCGTATTTAAGAAGATTAGTGGGTTTCCTCCTGGAGCTGATCCCAGATTTGCGCTTCTGCCAGGAAGCGCCGTACGCCCATCTAACGCGATACCATCTACCACAAATAAGGGCTGTCCGCCGCCACTTACCGCGGAGTTACCACGTATGCGAAAAGTCGTGGCAGCACCTGGTTGTCCACTGTTGTTAATCATTTGGACACCGGGAGCTTTACCCTGAACCAACTGATCGGGAGAGGTAAAAGGCCCTTGGTTAAAGTCTTTTTCACTCACCCGTGTTACTGCACCTGTTAAGTCTTTCCGTTGTACGGAAGCATATCCTACGATGGTAATTTCACCGATATCTTCTCCGGTAGATGGTTGCAGACTAATATTCATCGGCGTCATATCTGCTGTCACACGAATCGTCTCGCGGTAGGTTTCAAAGCCTAGGAAAGATGCTGTTAGCGTGTAGCTACCCGCGGCCACATTAGGGAAGCTGAACGAACCGGTTGCATCCGTACCAGCGGTACGTTCCAGCTCTACGATAGTTAGTGTTGCACCGGATATGGGCTGTCCATCGCCGGTAACCCTACCATTAAACGTAGCTGTTTGGGCATAGGCAATGTTTCCATGTAATAGGAAAAGTACCACTGCCGACAATAGCATACGCATACCTAAAAAAGGTAATTTTTGTTTCATGTTTAGTGTGTTTTAAGTTTATAAAAAGTTGTTTTTCACCAGTTAAAGGAAACAGCTTGATTATACTGCTCCTTGATGTTCATTTTCTAAGTTTATATTTTTTACAAGTGGTGATCAAAATTAACAAAAAATGCTACGTTTGGAATATAAATCTGGTTTTTATTCCGTTTTGAGAAAATTTATTTTTAAAAATAAGGAGTTTTTTATCGACTAACCTGCGAGGAAAAATATAGCTGCAAAAGGTAGTATGCCTGTTGTTTTTGTGGGGTAAACACAGGTCTTTATAGGTGTATTATTGTCACTAATTTGAGAAATTTACTTGATTTTGTAAACTACGAATGAGGGGTATTTGATTGTTCCGTATCAGAAGATCTAACTAATCATTTATCCGAGCAGCGGAAAAGGTTCCGTTTGGTTGAATTAAGTTAATCTTTGTTGCTTTTTCCGTGGTTTCATCGATTTCAAAACGGATTGCAAAACCAGTAAGGTCTTTGATTTTGAAATAGTGATCGCCTTGCGCTATTGTTTCATAATTTTTTTGGCCGGGTACATCCATATAGACGATGTCGTTGCTTACCGTGATCTTAATTTTCATATTGCCTACGGAATACCTACCCACATAAGCACTTAAATCTTTAGTGCTTACTTTCTTGGCAGGTGCTTGTCGTGCAAATTCAAACGACTCTGGAAGCTCTAACTCTGCACTTTTGATATCTCCATCGAAGCTGGTATGAAAAGTGATTTTCTGCCCTTCGTCATCTTTTTCCTTCTCTTTGTCTGTACCCAGTTCTCGTAGAACAAATGTGTCATAATGATAATGTTCTAAACACAGATTCTTTGTCGCTAAATGTGTTTTAAGCGTATCATTTTCAAGACGTATTTCGAACTGTCCATATGCTGAATGATGATATTGTCCAACATAATCCGCCAACAGGTGTGATGGCTTAGTGCCTTTCACCTGTCTTAAATCTTCTGTAGCAGGCTTTACTGCCGTTTCAACACTATCTTTTTCCACACCACGGGTATTCCAATTCACGAAAGATAACCCCAATAATTCATCGGAAAGGACGTTACGGACTACGCCGGGAACTTCAGAGCCATTTTGATTAGTCAGCACGACGATTCCTAAAGAATCGGTAGGGAAGAATGCTACTGAAGCGGAAAACCCATCTATATTGCCACCGTGCTCTACCTGATAGTGGCCTCGATAGGAACCGATCATCCAACCTAAACCATAATTTTTCAAATGTACATCTGGTTGCTTGACAGAGGGTAAGGCTGATGCGATCACCATCTGTGAACTTAATGCTTCTTGTACATAATTTGCTGGTAGAACCTGCTGGCCTTTGAACTTTCCATTGTTCAACCAGGCTTTCACCCAATTGGCCATCTCCGCTACACTGCTATTGATGCTGCCTGCTGGCCCCATACCTCTGATATGATAATAGGGAATATATTGGATATTCTTTTCTCCATCTACCATATATCCAAGTGAAGCGTCTTTATTTTGCAGCATATCAGCAATAGTGAGGTTGCTCTGCTTCATTCCCAGAGGATTCATAAAATGCGTGCGAATATTGTCCTCCCAGGATTTTCCAGTTAACTTTTCGGCGATCATTCCTTGTGCCAGATACATAAAGTTGTTATATAGCCAGGAAGCGCGCAGATCAGAACTTGGTTTCATATGTTGCACGCGCGCAATTAAGCTGTCGCGGGAATCGGTGTTAAAGAGATACCAAGAAAAGTCGTAACGGGAAAGACCGGTGCGGTGTGCCATTAAATCTCGTACGGTGACTTGACTTTCACGCCCATCCTGAAAACGTAAGGCAGGCAGATGTTGCGTTATTTTGTCATCTAAAGAAAGGCTATCTCCAAAGAGTTTGCCTATTAATCCTGCTGTGAAGGCTTTGGTCGAAGAGCCAATAGCATACAAAGTTTGAGGAGTAGCGGGCAGCTTTTGCTCATAATTGCGATAGCCATACCCTTTGCTATACAACAAGCTATCTTTGTGTACTACAGCCACAGAAAAGCCAGCTACTTGGTAATCTACTCTTACTTTTTCAAGTAGAGAATCGATTTTTGTCCAATCGATGGAAGCTTTGTTTTGTGCCGTTGTTAATTGTACGGATACGTTCAATAATAGCAGCAATATGGTAATAGATTTACGCATAAGAATAGATTCTTGGTATAGCACTAAGGGCTAAAGTATCGGTTTGTAATAAATTCTTCTTAAAGATACGAACTTATTCAATTCCGCTAGGCTTTTTGGAGGTTTTGCCTAGCGGAATTAATTTAGAGCATGGTATTACACCAAATACTCAAACAAAGTCTGATCTTTATTGATTTCAATAAAATCAAACTTATAGGCTTTGAGCCGCCCTATCAGGCTGGTGTAATCTTTAGCGGTACCTAGCTCGACACCAATGAGTGCCGGGCCGCGTTCGCGTTCGGTCTTTTTAATGTACTCAAACCGGGTAATATCATCTTTCGGCCCCAACACTTCGGTCACCAAAAGCCTTAACGCGCCAGGGCGCTGTGGGAAGCGAACGATGAAGTAGTGCTTAATACCTTCGTACAGTAAGGACATCTCTTTGATTTCGCCCATACGATCAATATCGTTGTTTCCACCGGATACGATACAGACGACTTTTTTTCCGCGGATTTCGTCTTGGTGAAAATCTAAGGCAGCGATGGATAAGGCTCCTGCTGGTTCGGCGACAATGGCATCTTTATTATATAATTCCAGAATAGTGGTACATATTTTACCTTCTGGAACGGATCGAACGCTGTCTAGCAATTGGCTACTAATGGCGAATGGCAGAACTCCGATTTTCTTTACCGCGGCGCCGTCTACGAACTTATTAATAGTTTGTAGTTCTATTGGTCCGCCATTGTTCATGGCGGCTTGCATAGAAGCGGCTCCTTCGGGTTCTACGCCATACAATTTGGCATGTGGTGCATGTTGTTTCATGTAGAAGCTTAATCCGGAGGATAGACCACCACCACCTATAGGCATAATGACGGCTTCCACATCCGGGAGGTCTTCCAATATCTCTACGGCAACAGTACCTTGCCCTTCAATGATCTTAATGTCGTCGAATGGTGGAATAAATACCATACCATGTTCAGCGGCGTACTCTAATGCTGCCATCTGGCAGTCGTCAAAAGTATCACCAGTCAGTACAATTTCAATATTGCCATTGCCCCACATTTCGGTTTGTGTAATCTTTTGCCGTGGAGTTGGTCCGGGCATAAAAATCACACCTTTGATATCTAATTTTTTGCACGATAATGCCACCCCTTGTGCGTGATTGCCTGCACTGGCACAGACCACACCACGCTTCAAATCATCCGCCGATAGGCTACTAATCTTATTGAATGCGCCCCGCAATTTGTAAGAGCGCACGACTTGCAGATCTTCACGTTTTAGGTAAATCTCCGCACCGTACTTTTCAGACAAGTGATGATTGTATTGTAAGGGCGTACGAAAAACGACCTCTTTTATGCGTTCTTTTGCTGCTAAGCAGTCGATTTCCAACGTGGATAAATTCATCAATCGTTTATGTTGTTTAGGTGTGATGGGATTATTTGACTAATGTCAACAAATCCTCATCCGCGATGTCTTTTTTGGCATCTGCCAGCACGAGAAAACGCTCGTAAGTAGATGCTAATGCTTCTTTATCTAGTGTGTAACCCAAGCGCTCCAGATGATGTTTTAAGGCATGGCGACCGGAGCGAGCGGTCAAGATGATACCGGCTTCATGTAAACCTACGTCTTCGGGGCGAATAATTTCGTAATTCTCCCGGTGTTTCAAGAACCCATCTTGGTGAATGCCAGAGCTGTGTGCAAAGGCATTTTTACCGACTATGGCCTTGTTCGGTTGTACCGGCATACGCATCATAGCGCTCACCTTTTGAGAGATCGCCGTAAAAAGCTTGCTGTTGATGTTAGAGGTAAGACCAGGGAAGTGCGCTGCGTGTACTTTCAAAATCATCGCTACTTCTTCCAAAGAGGTGTTTCCAGCGCGTTCGCCAATACCGTTGATCGTACACTCTACCTGACGGGCACCATTTTGAATAGCGGCAATGGAATTAGCTGTAGCCAAACCCAGATCATTATGGCAATGTGCCGAAATGATTGCTTGATCGATGTTTTTGACATGCTCCTTCAGGTACTTGATTTTCGCGCCGTACTGATCGGCCAGACAATATCCGTTGGTGTCTGGAATATTTACGACAGTCGCGCCCGCCGCAATAACGGCTTCGATCATCTGTGCCAGATAGGGTAGGTCGGCACGGCCGGCATCTTCTGCATAGAATTCTACGTCTTCCACATGGCTTTTAGCATGTTTTACAGCGGCTACTGCACGGTCCAAGATTTCTTCGCGCGTGCTATTGAACTTGTATTTGATATGCATGTCGGACGCACCGATGCCAGTGTGAATGCGCGGACGTTTTGCGTATTTTAGGGCTTCGGCGGCGACGTTGATGTCATTTTCATTGGCGCGCGTTAGCGCACAGATAATCACGTTGTCTACCGCTTTGGAAAGCTCCACGACAGACTGAAAATCGCCAGGACTGGATACCGGAAAACCCGCTTCAATAATATCCACGCCTAGTGTTTCCAGATCTCTGGCTATTTCGATTTTTTCCGGAGTGGTTAGTTGGCAGCCGGGTACTTGTTCGCCATCTCTTAGCGTGGTGTCGAAAATGTACAAATGATTCGGATCGTGTAACATAACTATTAAATTAAAAAGTTAAAATTAAAAAGTCAAAAACCAATGCTATGTAATCGCATTGCTGACTTCCCTTGTTTTACATGATTATTTCTTCAAAAAATCAATGACCTTTTGTCCCATGGCCACCGTGCCTAAAATGCGATCAGTAGCTGTATTTTTATCGGCAATATCGGAAGTTCTCCAACCTGCTTTCAGTGTCTGATCTACCGCGTCAGTTACTGCTTTCGCTTCGTCTTGCAAGCCAAAAGCAATATCTAACATAAGCGCAGCAGATAGGATAGATGCCAGCGGATTGGCTTTGTCCTGGCCAGCGATATCGTGTGCAGATCCATGAATCGGCTCAAAAAAACCAGTACCATCACCAATAGAAGCAGAAGCCAACATACCCATCGAGCCCGCAATCTGAGAAGCTTCATCCGTGAGGATATCTCCAAATAGATTTGCAGTTAAGACCACATCAAATTTCTTTGGATTCTTAACCAACTGCATCGCAGCGTTATCAATAAACATGTGTTCCGTTTCCACGTCCGGATATTCTGTAGCTAGCTCCTGTACCACCTCTCTCCAAAGGCGAGATGTTTCTAATACGTTGGCTTTGTCTACCGAACAAAGGCGCTTTCCGCGTGTTTGTGCCGCCTCAAAGGCTTTGCGAGCGATACGTTCTACTTCGTAGCGGTGGTAGTTCATCAGGTCGGAGGCAAAGGTATTGTCTGCGTTGCGTAGCTTCTCTCCGAAATAGACGTCGCCAGTCAACTCCCGGAAGAATAGAATATCTGTACCACGAAGAATTTCTGGCTTCAAGCTAGAGGCATCCAACAACTCATCGAATAACAGGATTGGGCGTAGATTAGCATATAATCCAAGCTCTTTACGGATTTTTAGCAGACCCTGCTCTGGACGCACTTTGGCAGACGGATCATTGTCGTATTTGGCGTGACCAATCGCCCCAAATAAGATCGCATCGGATGCTTTGGCTTTTTCCAATGTTTCATCGGGCAATGGATTGCCTGTAGCTTCAATGGCTGTATGCCCCATGATGGCTTCATCGAAAGCGAATTCGTGATCAAATTCGGCCGCAATAACTTCCAACACTTGCTTACCCCATTGGGTTACCTCTTGCCCGATACCATCTCCGGGGATGATTAATATATTCTTCTTCATGTTATGTCGTTGCTTGTCGAGTTTTATACTCGCTCTTCTAGTATGTGTTTATGTTGTGTCTTAATTACTTGGCCTTTCTCTAGCACCAAACGATGATCTATGCATTTGGGTAGTTGACTCTCGTAATGTCCGACATATAGTAGCGTTTTTCCGTATGCACACAACTCGTCTACGACGTCGTTGAAATACTGTGTTTGGGCTTGATCTAGGCCTTGGCAGGGTTCGTCTAACACCAATAAAGGCGGGTTTTTGATGACCGTTCTGGCAAGTAATGCTAGCCGTTGTTTGCCCAATGGCAATGTTTGTAATAATTCGTTTCTATCCGTAAATAGATCGAAAAAGTGCAGTAGCTCGTCCACCTGCTTTCTCTGCTGAAAAGATGTTTGTGAAAATAAGCCGATGCTATCGAAAAAGCCGGAAGCGACGGTATGCCATACGGTAGCACTTTGGTCGAAATACCAGTGCATTTCGGGGGATATTAATCCAATCTTTTGTTTGATGTCCCAGATGCTTTCGCCGGATCCACGTTGGTTGCCAAATAAGCGTATATCCATCCCGTAAGCTTGCGGATGATCACCATTGATGAGACTGAGCAAGGTAGATTTTCCCGATCCATTAGATCCCTGTATCACCCATTTGTCGCCTCGGTTTACTGTCCACGATATATCTTCCAGCACGGTCTTATCCCCATAGCGCACCTTCACCTGATTCATTTGAATGATTTGGTCACCGATTGATTCAGGATCAGCTTTCAGAAAAGAAGGTAAAGTACCTGATTGACGCGGTTGATTGGTGATAAAATCTTCAACGCTCTCTACTGCTTTTAACTGACCGTCCTGTATACATGCGAAAGCGCTAATACATTTCGGTAGGTTGGGGTCATTAGTTAGCAAAATTAGGTGTACTCCTGTATCCGCTAATTCGTCGATGCACTTGTTTAGCGCTATTCTCGAGGCTTTATCTAGGCCGGTGTACGGCTCATCGATGATCAAGAGCTGCGGTTTGCGCCATAAAGCTTTTACCAGCTGCAACTTCTTGTGCTCGCCGCTGGAAAGTTCAATAAGCTGTGAATCCATTTGCCCCTCAAGACCTAAGACTTGCACATAGGGTAATGACTCGTTGAGCGATAGGTTTTCCTGTTCCGCAAAGTGTGCCAGTTCGCCAGCTACTGTTCTCGTATCTCTTCCCTGATGTGTGTTATAGCGTTGCTGATAATAAAAGTTACGATCGCCTTCTAAGTTAGTAAACTGATACCAATTGGGTATGTAGAGAACGGATTGCCGCTTAGATCCACTTTCTGCAGATTTGTAACTCGGCAAATTTAGGGCGATCGATCCCTGATATGGGATTTGTTTGGCTAAGGCGCGCGCTAACGATGTTTTACCGGATCCGCTTTCTCCGCCGATAGCCCAATTTATTCCCTCTTGATAGGTCCACGCCAAGTCTTGCAATACCGTTTTTGAACCGTATTGCACACATAAATCTTGTATGTGGACCAAGGGTTTAGACATAGCTAAATGGGCGGGTTTTTTCGAAGTCTTCGACCTCTGATCGGTGACTTAATATATAATCTATGTCGTCATAGCCATTAATCAGGCAAGACTTTTTATACGCATTGATCTCGAAAGTGAACGATTCATTGGTGTCTAGAATGGTCACTGTCTGTGCCTCCAAATCTACCGATAGTTTGGAGGTAGGGTTTTGAAAAGTGGCAGCAAATATTTTTTCGAGAAACTCTTCCGTTACCTGAATAGGTAGTACACCATTATTCAGCGCATTGCCTTTAAAAATGTCAGCAAAAAAAGAGCTAATAACCACGTCAAAACCATAATCTTGAATAGCCCATGCGGCATGCTCACGGGAGGAGCCACAGCCAAAGTTTTTACCTGCGGCCAGCACTTTGCCGGAGTAGGTAGCATCATTCATTACGAAATCTGCTTTAGGTTGATTTTCGCCATCAAAGCGCCAGTCGCGGAATAGGTTGTCGCCAAAGCCATCCCGGGTAGTCGCTTTTAGAAAACGAGCCGGAATGATCTGATCGGTGTCAATATTTTCTATCGGCAATGGTACTACCGTAGAGGTTAAAGTTTCAAATTTTTTCATATTATGATTTTAATATTGCTCTTACTTCTCTCAGTTTCATGGTCATGCTGATAGCATCGTGATCAGTCCAATGATTATAATCTTGAATGGCTTCTAAACGGTTTTGTTCGGAAATATAACCTTCGTCAACCATTTGTTTGGAACTGGCTACCTGCGACCAAACTTTGATTTTGTCTATATGCAAAGGATTGTTGCCTTCGTAATGTTCATCGGCGTTAATAACCTCAATTTGTCCGAATCCATGTTCTTCCAGCAATTCTGCCAGATCATAAGCAATTCTATTGTTCATACCAGCATCTTTTCTCCACATCAAAAACATATGATAGAAGTTGTCCATACTCTTTGGAATGGGTGGATTCCAGCTGATGGCTTCGTGATTATAATCAAGAATAGAAACCTGTCCGTTAGGTTTTAGTAAGTGCTTTAGTTTATCAATAGCTGTATTTAAAGTTGAAATCCATTGAAATGTGCGTGCCGATACGATGAGATCAAATTGTTGATCGCTCTCAAAATCTAACAAATCGCAGTGTAGGAGTTCCAGATTTTGAATATCAGCATACTGTTTTTTTCCGTCTTCAATAAATGATGCGGTATTGTCAATTCCGACAACATAGCCAGTAGGTCCTACGATATTAGCAATGTCTTTTGTGATTGCTCCAGTGGAACATCCGATATCTAAGACACGCAAACCTGGTCTCAAGGCCGATTTTAACGTTCGATAATCTTGTTCGAGTGTTCTTCGGTTGAAAACTGTAGTTGCACCTTGCGATGCTCTATCGATTATTTTATTTTCTGAGGCTGTCGCGGTCTCGCAGATATTACACATATTTCGAAGTCTAAAAAATAAAAGATCTATACGACCTCTTCTGCACCTAAAAACTCGCGTACATCTGTAATCTTACCGGTAATCGCAGCAGCAGCAGCCGTCAGTGGACTGGCCAGCAAAGTACGCGCATCTGGTCCTTGTCTGCCTTCAAAGTTTCTGTTGGAGGTGGATATACAATATTTTCCGGCGGGAATTTTATCTTCATTCATCCCTAAACAAGCGGAACAACCGGGTTCACGCAATATAAAACCTGCTGATTCTAACACCTTATCGATACCTTCTGCTTTGGCCTGCGCTTCTACCTGTTTTGATCCTGGAACAATCCACACTTCTACCTGCTCGGCTTTTTGCTTGCCACGCACGAAGTTGGCTACTTCGCGTAAGTCTTCAATACGGGAGTTGGTACAACTACCGATAAATACATAGTCGATTGGGCGACCTAAAAGCGGCTGATCGTCTTCAAATCCCATGTAGTTCAAGGCTTTTTTGTAAGAAGGTCGTTCGGATTCTGGCTGTGCCTCTATGGCTGGAATGTGCTCGGTTACGCCCATGCCCATGCCCGGGTTGGTACCGTACGTTACCATGGGCTCGATATCTTCTGCTGCAAATTCCAATACTGCATCAAAAGTGGCATCCTTGTCAGAATACAAGGTTTTCCAATACGCTAGTGCCTCGTCCCATTTTTTATCTTTAGGTGCAAATTCACGTCCTTTGATATAGTCAAACGTGATATCATCGGGAGCAATCAATCCTCCACGGGCACCCATTTCAATGCTCATGTTACAGATCGTCATCCGTGCTTCCATACTCAATTCACGAATGGCAGAACCAGCATATTCAATGAAATAACCAGTACCACCAGCAGCAGAGATTTTGGCGATAATGTATAAAATAATGTCTTTGGCACCTACGCCCGCGCCTAGCGTTCCGTTTACCTCAATCTTCATGGTTTTCGGTGCTTGTTGCAACAGACACTGTGTAGCGAATACTTGTTCTACCTGCGATGTGCCAATCCCGAAAGCAATCGCACCAAATGCACCATGTGTAGAAGTGTGGCTATCGCCACAAACCATGGTTTTGCCTGGTAAGGTGATGCCCAATTCTGGACCGATGACGTGTACGATGCCTTGGTAAGGATGGCCTAGTCCGTAAAGCTCCACACCAAATTCGCTGGTGTTTTTGCTCAGCATATCCACCTGGTATCTTGACAACTCTTCTTTGATCGGTAAGTGCTGATCTATTGTTGGCACATTATGATCTGCTGTGGCCACCGTCTGATTCGGTCTGAACACGGGTAAATTGCGCTTACGTAAGCCGTCGAAGGCTTGTGGCGAAGTTACCTCGTGGATAAGGTGTGTATCGATATACAGGATGTCTGGAAAACCTTCCTGCCGTTTCACAACGTGCGCATCCCAAATTTTTTCTACTAATGTTTTTCCCATTATGCTCTCTCAAATTGTGGTATTATGGATACGGGTCAAATTAACATATCGTCAATTTGACCCGTGATATGTCTATCAAAATTACGAAAATTTTAACGGATTATCCTGTTTTTGCGTTTAGGCAGTTTTAATCGTTTTCATGGCCTTCATTGCCTTACGAAGTTCACGTCCAACGACTTCCACCGGATGGTTGCGTAGCTTTTCGTTGATAGAAACCAATTTTACATTGTCTACTGCACCGTCTTTGCCCTCGTTGAAATTTCTTCCAACTACGTCTGTATCTATCGTTCTAATAAAGTCTGCCAACAAAGGTTTACACGCTTGATCGAATAGGTAACAGCCGTATTCTGCGGTGTCGGAAATCACGCGGTTCATCTCGAACAATTTCTTGCGAGCAATGGTGTTGGCGATTAATGGGGTTTCGTGCAATGATTCGTAATAGGCACTTTCTGGTTTGATACCTGCTTCTACCATCACTTCGAAGGCCAATTCTACACCAGCACGTACAAAAGCGACCATCAGGGTATAATTGTCAAAATATTCTTGCTCATTGATGTTTACATCGCCAGCAGGCGTTTTCTCAAAAGCCGTTTCTCCGGTTTCAGCGCGCCATTTCAAAAGGTTGGCATCGCCATTTGCCCAGTCTTCCATCATGGTTTTGCTGAACTGGCCTGAGATGATATCATCCTGGTGTTTTTCGAACAAAGGACGCATGATGTCTTTTAGCTCTTCGGATAGTTCGAAGGCTTTTACTTTTGCCGGGTTGCTTAAGCGATCTAACATACCGCTAACACCACCGTGCTTCAAGGCTTCGGTAATTACCTCAACGCCATATTGTACGAGTTTGGAAGCATATCCTGCATCAATGCCTTTTTCTACCATTTTATCGAACGATAGGATAGACCCAGTTTGTAATAAACCACATAAGATGGTTTGCTCACCCATTAAATCGGATTTTACTTCGGCTACGAAAGAAGATTTTAATACACCGGCTTTATGTCCCCCTGTTCCTACACAATATGCTTTTGCTTCTGCCCAACCTTTTCCTTGCGGGTCGTTTTCTGGGTGTACGGCAATCAGCGTAGGTACGCCAAAACCACGTAAGAATTCGGCACGTACTTCAGAACCTGGAGATTTAGGTGCAACCATAATGACGGTCAGGTCTTTACGTACCTGTAATCCTTCTTCTACAATGTTAAAACCGTGAGAATAAGACAAGGTAGCGCCTTCTTTCATGAGTGGTTGTACAGCGTTTACTACATTGGTATGTTGCTTATCCGGTGTCAGGTTAATGACTAAATCTGCCGTGGGAATCAATTCCTCATAGGTGCCTACGACAAAGTTGTTATCGGTGGCATTTTTCCAAGAGTCTCTTTTCTGTTCGATGGCTTCCTTACGCAAGGCGTAAGAAACATCTAAACCACTATCGCGCAGATTCAAACCTTGGTTTAAACCTTGTGCACCAGCACCCACAATAACGATTTTTTTGCCTTTCAAAGCATCTACACCATCATTGAAATCGGCGGCATCCATAAATTCAGCCTGACCTAATTGGGTTAACTGCTCTCTGAGCGATAGGGTATTAAAGTAATTTGCCATTGTTATTTATTTATATTTTTTTGATATCAATTGGGTTTATTTAATTAATCTTTTCTGTGCGATAGCATAGCCAAAATGTAAGTTGTCGTGTCCGGCCGTTGTGATGATGACTTCTTCAATGCTGCTCAACGTAGATTTGTAGGTACTGGTCTCAAATGGCTGAAAGCCTTCGAAAGCGTTTGCTTCGTAGTCCTGCTCTATCACCTCTATAGTGCTTAATGCCAGCCCTTTTAAAGCGTCTACTTCCGCCTGGTCTACGAAATAACTGGGCTTGCTGCCTTTGGCATAAGCAGATAAATAGGAGATTTGACTGCTGTCTGGTCGAACACCCGGGCGGACATAACATAGCCCTTGTGTTGAGACAACGATATGGCCAAAATTCCAGATAATGTTGTTGTTAAAGCCTGTCGGAATTTCGTTGAGTTGTTCCAGCGTTAGCGTATCTAAAAGTTCAATAAATGCACGGCGTGCATCGCGGATAAAGTGAAAAACATCCTTCATATCTGTTCTTTAATTACATGGTGAAAACGCCATCTTGCTGATCAAGGAATTCATTTTCCACGACGTCAGGTGATGGTTCTTGTTTTTCAAACTCTTTCAGTTTTTGGTGGAAACCGGCGCTTTCTTTGATAATAGCGATGCGCGCTCCGCGCACAAACTCGATCAAATTGTATTTGGTGAGCTCGGCTGTCAATCGATCTATTTCTTCGCGATGGCCTGCCGTTTCAAACACGATGTAATCATTGCGGATCGCTACCGCTGTGGCGCCGTATTGTCTGAGCAAACGCTCTACGTAAGCTTTCTCGGCAATCACATCGGCAGGCACTTTGTAAAGCGCTTGTTCTTGCCATACCAACTCATCGTTGGTATTATAATAGGCTTTCAATACTTCCACTTGCTTTTCGATCTGCCGGCACAACTTACGCACTACCTCTTCGCTTTCGCTGATTACAATGGTAAAACGGTGTATGCCTTCCACTTCAGAAGGGGAGGTGTTGAGACTCTCTATGTTGATCTTACGTCTCGAGAAGATGATCGAGATACGTCCGATCATCCCGATGGAATTTTCGGTATATAACGTGATGGTGTATTCTTGCTTTTCCATTTTAAAAAATTAATTCAGAAGTTAGAATTAAGAAGTGAGAAATCCTTTCAGAATTCTTAATTCTGACTTTTAACTTCTAAATTCTTACTTCTAAGTATAATTGCTACTAATATTCTTATTATCTCATCCGTTTCTTTCAGTAAAGAGTTTATATCAGAATGCTCCTCAACCACTAATGTTTCTTTAATAAGTTTCAACCAATATTCTGTTTCGTTGGCTGATTTTAGGGCTATGATGTAAAACTTTAAAAAGTCGTTTTTAGAAGAGCCTGCTTTTCCTTCTGTAATATTTGCGCCAATAGATGTGGCACTTCTTATCAATTGGTCGAACAAGGAGTGAAAGATACGGTTGAATTTGAAGTCCTTGACATACAGAATTACACTTTTGGAAAACTCAAAAGTTCGTTCCTTTATGTCGTATATCTTTCTTTCGTTTTCCATTTCCTACTTCTAATTTCTCACTTCTCACTTCTCACTTCTCACTTTTATTTCAAACGTATTTCTGAGACCGACGTGCCTTGCGCTACCATAGGGAAAACATTGTTTTCTTTGCCTACCATCACTTCGAGTAGGTAAGCGCCATCGTGATCCAACATCGTCTTCAGTGCAGGTTTCAGGTCTTTCCGTTCTGATATTTTGTTTCCGTCGATGTAGTATCCTTTCGCTACCGCCACAAAATCTGGACTAGTGATGTCTACAAATGAATAGCGACGCTGATGGAAGAGTTGTTGCCATTGGCGCACCATACCTAGAAACTCATTGTTCAGGATCATGATTTTTACCTTAGCGCCAAACTGCATGATCGTGCCCAGTTCCTGGATAGTCATTTGGATGCCGCCATCACCGATAATAGCGACTACATCGCGATGAGGAGCACCATACCAGGCGCCAATAGCGGCTGGTAGGCCAAAACCCATGGTGCCTAAGCCTCCAGAGGTTACATTGGATCGGCTGGAGTTAAACTTGGCGTAACGACAGGAAACCATTTGGTGCTGGCCGACGTCGGTTACAATAATCGCATCGCCACCGGTCAATTCATTTAAGGTTTTCAATACTTCTCCCATTGTCATGATATCTGTCGTAGGGTTCAGCTCGTCTTGGATCACTTCTTTGATCTCTTCCTTCTCCAATTCTCGGAACTCTGTCACCCAAGCGTTATGATCTTTTTCTTGCAACAGCTCGGTGAGCAAGGGAAGGGTTTCCTTACAATCTCCCCAAACAGGAACCGTTGTTTTAACATTTTTATCAATTTCCGCCGGGTCAATGTCCAGGTGTACGATTTTCGCCTGTTTTGCATATTTATCGAGTCTTCCGGTTACGCGGTCATCGAAACGCATTCCGATAGCGATTAGTACATCGCACTCGTTGGTCATCACGTTGGGCGCGTAGTTGCCATGCATGCCTAGCATACCTACGTTTAAGGGGTGATCAGTTTCTAATGCACTTAATCCCATCACAGTCCAGGCTGCCGGAAAACCACCTTTTTCAATAAAGGCTTTGAATTCGGCCTCGGCTTTGCCCAGTATAACGCCCTGTCCAAATAAGACAAAAGGTTTTTTCGCTTGATTAATGACTTCTGCAGCTTGTGTGATATATTCTTTACGGATGACTGGCTTCGGACGATAGCTGCGAATATGATCACATTTTTTATATCCTAGGAAATCAAAAAGTTGCAATTGCGCATTCTTTGTAATGTCAACTAACACAGGTCCTGGACGGCCTGTTTTGGCGATATAAAATGCTTTCGCCATGACTTCTGGTATTTCGTTTGCATCCGTTACCTGATAGTTCCACTTCGTAACTGGTGTAGTAATGTTAATGACGTCTGTTTCCTGAAAAGCATCGGTACCTAATAGTGCGGCGAACACCTGTCCAGTGACACACACTAGTGGAGTACTATCAATCATCGCATCGGCCAGACCTGTTACGAGGTTAGTGGCGCCTGGTCCGCTGGTAGCGAAAGCTACGCCTACGTTGCCAGAGGTACGTGCATAGCCTTGCGCGGCGTGGATGCCACCCTGTTCGTGACGTACGAGGATGTGCGTTAATTTTTCGCTATAGTCATACAAGGCATCGTAGATCGGCATGATCGCGCCACCTGGATAACCGAAAATAGTGTCTACTCCCTCTTGAAGCAAAGCTTCTAGCACTGCCTGCGAACCGCTAAGCTGTGTGGTTGTAGACGTTTCTTTTTCTAACTCCGTTTTTTCTAATGTGCTCATTGTTTTTAAGTCAAAAGTAAAAAGCAAAAAGTCAAAAAACTGGTTGACGTTCTACCATTTAAATTTTATTTTTTGCCTTTTAATATTTTACAAATCCGTTACACAGCCTTCGGAAGCGTCGGCCACTGTCTTTGCATATTTATATAATACTCCTTTGGATACTTTTAATGCAGGTTGTTGCCAACGTGCTCTACGCTCGGCAATCACTTCGTCCGATAGCAATACATTAATCGTGTTGTTTACCGCATCAAGCACGATATGATCATTGTCTTCTATCAGACCAATCAAGCCACCAGCATACGATTCTGGCGTGATGTGTCCAACTACAAAGCCATGCGTGCCACCAGAGAAGCGACCGTCGGTTATTAAGGCTACCGATTTCCCTAAGCCAGCGCCAATAATAGCGGACGTCGGCTTTAGCATTTCGGGCATACCTGGTGCGCCCTTGGGTCCAGCATTGGTAATAACCACGACATCGCCCGGCTTTACTCTTCCAGAAGAAATACCCTGAATAAGGTTTTGTTCGCCATCGAATACGCGCGCAGGTCCTTCAAAACGTTCTCCTTCCTTGCCGGAAATTTTTGCTACAGAGCCTTTTTCTGCGATGTTTCCATACAATATCTGCAGATGGCCGGTCGCTTTGATCGGATTATCCAACGTGTGGATAATGGGTTGATCGTAATCCATAATGGACTTCACGTCTGCTAAATTCTCGGCTACTGTTTTTCCGGTCACGGTGAGGCAATCTCCATGAATTAAACCTTGATCAAGCAGGTATCGCATAACAGCTGGCGTACCACCATATTGATGTAAATCTTGCATCAGGTACTTACCACTAGGCTTAAAATCTGCCAGTACTGGTGTTTCATCGCTCATGCGTTGAAAATCATCTTGCGAAATATCAACGCCTATAGCTTTACCAATGGCAATGAAGTGCAATACGGCATTTGTACTACCTCCTAATATGACGATGCTACGTATGGCGTTCTCAAATGCCTTGCGCGTCATGATATCGGATGGTTTGATATTTTTTTCCAGTAGGATACGGATGTATTTTCCGGCATCCAGACACTCTTGTTTTTTCTCCTCACTTACGGCAGGGTTAGAAGAAGAATAGGGTAGGCTCATTCCCAGTGCTTCAATAGCAGATGCCATCGTGTTAGCTGTATACATGCCACCGCAAGCGCCGGCACCTGGGCACGTGTTTTTTATCACTCCTTCGTAATCTTCATCCGAGATATTGCCACAGATTTTCTGTCCCAGAGCTTCAAAAGCAGACACGATATTGAGTTCTTCTCCTTTGTAATGTCCTGGCGCGATCGTGCCGCCATACACCATCAAGGAAGGACGATCCAATCGTGCCATGGCCATGATGGCACCGGGCATATTTTTGTCGCAACCTGGAATAGCGATTACACCGTCGTAATATTGTCCACCACAAATGGTTTCAATACTATCTGCAATAACATCTCGGCTTACTAAGGAATAACGCATGCCATCGGTTCCATTACTCATACCATCACTTACTCCGATGGTGTTGAAAATCAATCCTACCAAATCTTCCGACCAAACACCTTTTTTTACCTGTTTTGCCAGATCATTGAGATGCATATTACAGGTGTTGCCATCATATCCCATGCTGGCGATGCCGACCTGTGCCTTTGCCATGTCCTGGTCTGTTAATCCGATACCATAAAGCATCGCTTTGGCGGCTGGCTGTGTGGCATCTTGCGTGAAGATGCGGCTATATCTGTTTAACGTGTGCTCGTTCTCAGATGATGACTTCATAATTCTCTTGCTCTAATACTAATTTTTTGTATGTACGTTGTATGGACGAACCTATCGTATTTTCCCAATCTTCTGGATAGGTTGTGTCGTCAATTTGTTTAATCCCAATAATGCCTGCTGCGGTGCCACATAAAAAGGCACTATCTGCTTCATATAAATCCGATACAGTTAGACGCTTTTCGACGACCTCGAAGTTTAAATCTTTACAGATGTCGATCACCGTCTGGCGTGTAATTCCAGGGAAAACATGTTGCATCGGGGGAGTATATATCTTGAAATCTTTTTCTAAAAATAGATTTTCACTGGCAGCTTGCGCAACGAAACCGTCCTGGTCTAGCATCAATGCTTCGTCAAATCCGTTGCGTATCGCGTCGCTGGTAGCGCGAATGGCATTGATGTATTGGCCAGAAATTTTGGCATCAATTTGAAAGGCTTTAGGGTGAGGTCTGCGAATATCAGAAAGACATACATTCAGCAAATTTTGACCAAGAAATGGTCCCCATTCCCATGCAGCGATCATGATGTTAGCAGACGACGCAGCCGTAAGGTGCATATTGGTTCCGGACGATACTAAAGGACGGATATAAGCTGCGCGCATGTTATTACGTTCCAATAGTTCATAGGTTCGTTCCACCAATTCGCGTGTAGACCATGGGAAAGGAAGGTTAATCGATTCGCATGATTTTCGTAAACGATCAAAATGTGCTTCAGCTTTGAATATACGAACGCCATTGTGTGTGCTGTAAGCACGCAAGCCCTCGAAGGCGCCATAGCCGTAATGCAAAGCCTGTCCGAAAAAATCCGTGCCGGCCTCATTTGCTTTCACAAACTCTCCATCCAAAAATATGTAGGTGTCCTGATTATAATACTGCATAGCTATTCCGATTTTGTTGTCCTCTGTTTGGTATCATCATCACAACAGAGACAGGTCTTCTCATTTTGTTTCTGTAAGATAAAGCGAATCCAATTTTTAAACAATAGCGAGTATAAAAATTTTGTAAAAGTTTTTTATTTTGAATACATGCAAAACATGGCTATATGTTGTTAATTAATATGATTATTTCAAATTTTAATTTGGCGTAAAGTAGACTGATATTAAAATTAGTCTACCCTTGCGGAATTCATATTTTTTGCTAGGCGAGCAGTTTTCTGCTTAAAACACCTGTTTTGGGTATTAAGCTTATAAAAAAAGCCTCTTAAAACTAGACGTTTTAAGAGGCTTTTGACTGGTTGTTCTTTTCAGATACTAACTCTCAGCGATACCCTCTGCCAAGACAATAATAATATTGTCTTTAGCTTCCACTACACCACCTTTGATTTGGAATACCTCTTCTGAAGTACCCGTATTAATGCTTACTTTACCATCTTCCAATGTAGATACGATAGCGGCATGGTCTTTCAAGATCTGAAAAGAACCAGCACTGCCAGGAACGGTAACTGCCGTCACTTCGCCTTCGTATGCTAACTTATCGGGAGTTATGATTGTTAATTTCATATTAAACAGCTTCTGCTATTAGTTTTTTACCTTTTTCAATAGCATCTTCAATGGTACCGACCAAGTTGAAAGATGCTTCCGGATATTCATCTACCTCACCATCAATAATCATATTAAAACCTTTGATCGTGTCCTTGATATCTACCAACACACCTTTTAGACCGGTGAACTGCTCTGCTACGTGGAAAGGTTGTGACAAGAAACGTTGTACACGACGAGCGCGTGTAACGGTTAACTTATCTTCGTCAGATAGCTCATCCATACCTAGGATGGCAATGATATCCTGTAGTTCTTTGTAGCGTTGCAAAATTTCTTTCACACGTTGTGCGGTATTGTAATGCTCATCACCTAATACTGCTGGCGAAAGGATACGGGAAGTAGAGTCCAAAGGATCTACCGCTGGATAAATACCTAATTCCGCAATTTTACGAGACAATACAGTAGTAGCATCTAAGTGAGCAAAAGTTGTTGCTGGTGCCGGGTCAGTTAAGTCATCGGCAGGTACATAAACTGCTTGCACTGAGGTGATAGATCCGTTTTTAGTTGATGTAATACGCTCTTGCATCAAACCCATCTCTGTAGCCAACGTAGGTTGGTAACCTACTGCTGATGGCATACGGCCTAAAAGAGCAGATACTTCAGAACCAGCTTGTGTAAAACGGAAGATATTGTCGATAAAGAAAAGAACGTCACGACCTTGGCCTTCACCTTCTCCATCGCGGAAATACTCTGCGATAGTAAGACCAGAAAGGGCTACACGTGCACGTGCACCTGGAGGCTCGTTCATTTGTCCGAAAACGAAAGTACATTTAGACTCTTTCATCAACTCATGATCAACCTGGTCCAATGGCCATTGACCTTTTTCCATGCCTTCCATGAAATGGTCGCCATATTTGATAATGCCAGACTCTAGCATCTCACGGAGTAAGTCATTTCCTTCACGTGTACGCTCACCGACACCTGCAAATACAGATAGACCACCGTGTCCTTTTGCGATATTGTTGATCAATTCTTGAATTAATACAGTTTTACCAACACCGGCACCACCGAATAAACCAATTTTACCACCTTTTGCATAGGGCTCTAGTAAGTCGATTACTTTAATACCTGTAAATAGCACTTCTGTTTCTGTCGACAAATCTTCGAAACGAGGAGGTACATTATGGATACTGCGACCGTTTTCTTTATCGACATTTTGGATACCATCGATAGCATCTCCAACGACGTTAAATACACGACCTTTAATACCTTCTCCAATAGGCATTTTAATTGGCGCTCCGGTGTCAATTACTTGCATACCACGAACCAAACCTTCTGTAGCATCCATCGCAATGGTACGAACACGTTCTTCACCTAAGTGTTTTTGAACTTCCAAAACTACACGCTGACCATTTTCTTTCTCAATGTACAGAGCGTCAAAAATTTTCGGAAGATTTTCATTGTCGGCGAAGTTGACGTCAACAACAGGGCCGATAATCTGCGCTATTTTACCAATATTGGGCATATTAACAGGACTAAATATAATTATTCATTCATATACAGCCACTTCTATCGTGGTGTATTTTGGTTTGCAAAAATAGCTTTTATCCGTTGAAAACCAAAACATAAAAAAAGAAAATAGTACTTTGAGGCTGCTGCGTGAAAAATGGCTAATACACGGACTGTTAGGTTACGATGTGCAAGCAAAACCAATCCATATCGCGAGAAGACTTATTAAGACGCTGCTAAGAACGTAAATGATAGCCATTAGTATTTGGCCGGATTGCAGAAGGGCCAAGTTTTCGGCTGTGAAGGCAGAAAAAGTAGTAAATCCGCCACAAAAACCAGTCATCAAAAATAGACGCCACTCGGGAGAATCTGCCTGATGATGATTGAATGTAGACAAGATGATTCCTGCGAAAAAAGAACCGATAACATTAACGGCAAATGTACCCCAAGGAAATGGAGAGGAAAGATAACGGCCTACTCCGAGAGAAATAAGAAAGCGGAGGATGCTTCCTGCACCTCCGCCAATACCTATAAGTAGCAAAGTTCGCCACATAATGTTTCAGTTATCTGCTTGTAGACAGACTAAGAGTTTCTTTTAAGTTGCTCATCGAGTAATTGTCTTTTAAGCAATTGCTCTTTCTCCATCGATTTCTTTTTGAATGATTGCAATTCATCTTGTAATTCATTGGCAGTTTTCTGATGCTCTACCGTATCTATTTTAGATTTTTTGTAGGCAAAGAAGCTGGCGATGAATGCAATGGCAAATACAAAGATCATGACCCACACCATGGTGTGATACGTGCTTTTTTGAAAATCTATGCCCAAAAATGAGATGCTATCCGTACGATCACGTTCCACACGTAAGTCGCTTTCTAAGGTGCTAACCGAATCCCGTAAGCTTTGCGTCGTCGATACGGAGGAAGAACTAGCCTCATTAAGGTTGGTTATTTCCTGTTTTAAACGATTGATCGTATCAGAAGTGTTTTTACGCAGGATCTCTAAGTTTGTTTTTCGAATTAATTTAGTGTCAGCATCCTGATTACGCGACAAGGTGTTGATAAAATAAAACTGAGAATCTATAGCACCTTTTAATGCATAAGGTAACATTGGTCTATTTTGTCCAAACGAAAAGAAAACGCAAAAAAGAAGGGCTGTAGTAAGAAAGGCTTTAGACATAATTCGATAAAACTTTTTGATGTTTTTATGTATGATAAAGTCAATTTTAGTCATAATATTGAACATAAACAAGATTTCTGTTTATAAAGAGGTCCTCTTTTCATACCTTTATTAAGGGTTTTAACTCAAAAATTATAAACTTTATGACAGATAAAACGGTGTCAAGCGCGCTTGAGGCCATACATGATGTACAATCGGGTATGACCATTGCCGTCGGAGGTTTTGGCCTTTGCGGAATTCCAGAAAATTTAATACAAGCATTAATTGAAAGCAATGTAAAGGATTTAACCTGTATTAGTAACAATGCAGGGGTTGATGACTTTGGACTTGGCCTTCTACTACAACGTAAACAAATTAAAAAAATGATCGCTTCCTACGTGGGTGAAAATGCGGAGTTTGAAAGGCAGATGTTGAGTGGTGAGCTTGAAGTAGAGTTAGTACCGCAAGGCACACTGGCTACACGTCTAATGGCCGCCGGCTATGGTATGCCCGTTATTTATACACCCACTGGAGTGGGTACAGAAGTAGCCGAAGGTAAGGAAGTACGACGGTTTACCTTTCACGGGGTAGAAAAAGATTACTTAATGGAGTACGCCTTTGAGCCAGACTTTGCTTTCGTGAAGGCTTGGAAAGGTGATCGTATGGGGAACCTTGTTTTTAGAGGTACGGCGAACAATTTTAATCACGCTATGGCGCTGTGCGGTAAGATCACTATCGCAGAGGTAGAGGAGTTGGTAGAGCCGGGAGAATTAGATCCGAATTACATTCATACCCCAGGTATTTACATTAGCCGAATTTTTCAGGGGGAACGTTATGAAAAGCGAATAGAACAACGTACATACAGCACAAAAGAAAATTAATAGCATGCAGAACACAACAAAAAAAGTATTTATCGTAGCGGCTAAGCGTACACCGATTGGTGGCTTTGGCGGTGGGCTATCATCACTAGCAGCGCCCGAATTAGGGGCAAAAGCCATTGATGCGGCATTAAAGCAGAGTGGTGTGGCTCCAGATCAGGTAGATGAGATTCTGATGGGAAATGTATTGTCGGCTAATCTAGGTCAAGCACCAGCACGCCAGGCATCCCGGAAGGCGGGGCTTCCAGACCATGTACCTGCTACGACTATTAATAAAGTATGTGCAAGTGGTATGAAAGCGGTATCTCTTGGTGTACAGCAAATTTTATTGGGAGATGCCGACATCGTCATTGCTGGCGGAATGGAAAGTATGAGCCAAGTGCCCTACTATGATGCCTCAGCACGTTGGGGTGCTAAATATGGACACCAAAACTTAGTAGATGGTTTGCAAAAAGATGGACTGACAGACGCTTATTCCGAGCAGGCTATGGGCAATTGTGGCGAATCGTGCGCAGCTAAGTATGCTTTTAGTCGGGAGCAACAAGATGAATATGCAATTTCTTCTTACCAACGCAGCAAACAGGCGTGGGACGGAGGGAAGTTTTCATCGGAAGTAGTGGAAATAACAGTGCCCGGAAGAAGGGGAGATACCATTATTTCGGAAGATGAAGAATTCCGCCAGGTCAATATTGATAAAATTCCACAACTCAGACCATCATTTAATAAGGAGGGAACGATTACGGCGGCAAATGCTTCCACACTGAGCGATGGTGCTGCTGCATTGGTATTGGCGAGTGAAGAGAAAGTAAAAGAACTCGGACTACAGCCTATTGCAGAAGTGATTGCTTATGCAGATGCAGAACAAGATCCAGAGTGGTTTACCACAACACCAAGCATTGCAACGGAGAAGGTGCTTAAAAAAGCGAATCTAACCAAGGAAGATATTGATTACTTCGAGTTCAATGAAGCTTTTTCTGTCGTTGCATTGGCCAATTCGAAAATATTGGGGTTATCTACCGAACGGATCAATGTATACGGCGGTGCAGTTGCGCTAGGACATCCACTAGGTTGCAGCGGTGCACGTATACTGGTCACATTGAGTAATGTGCTACATCAAGAAGGGGGCACTTACGGCCTTGCTGCGATCTGTAATGGCGGTGGAGGTGCGAGTGCGATGATCATCAAAAAATGCAAATAATATGCTGGATAAATATGGAATTGCAAAACGGATTGCCAAAGAGGTAAAGGATGGCTATTACGTGAATTTGGGAATAGGAATACCGACGTTAGTCGCTAATTATATACCTGATGAGATTGATGTGGTATTGCAAAGTGAAAATGGACTGCTAGGTATGGGGCCATTCCCCTTCGAAGGAGAGGAAGATGCTGATTATATCAATGCCGGTAAGCAAACGATCACAACCTTGCCGGGTTCCGCTTTCTTTGACTCCGCGATGAGCTTTGGCATGATTCGCTCCCGCAAGGTCGATTTGACCATTCTCGGTGCAATGGAGGTATCTGAATATGGCGACATTGCCAACTGGAAAATTCCTGGAAAGATGGTGAAAGGGATGGGTGGTGCGATGGATTTGGTGGCGAGCGCTCAAAATATTATTGTAGCTATGCAGCACGTTAACCGCCAAGGTGAATCCAAACTGCTTCCTTCTTGCTCGCTTCCGTTAACCGGTTTGCGTTGCGTCAAAAAGATTGTGACAGAGTTGGGCGTTTTTGATGTAGTACCCGAAGGTGGCTTTAAGATTGTAGAACTGCACGAAGGAGTAACGCTAGAACAAGTGCGCACCAGTACAAAAGGAAAGCTGATTGAGTAATTAAATGCATTGGATAGGTAGAATGGTTTTTGCTATCCAAACGAATTCACATATAAAAGAGGGAAAGCATATGCTTTCCCTCTTTTATATGTGAATTAATCCTCGAAAGCCACGGGCCGCGTAATACGATTCTGCACCATTGTGATAGACAAATACGCGACCAAAACGATAATCTCCAAATAAGGCCCCTCCCAGATCGCGCACTTCAGCAGGTGTGCGGAGCCAGCTGGAAGTTTTTGTATCAAACTTACCGACTCGCTGGAGTTGGCGGTACGCTTCCTCGTCTAAGATTTCAACTCCCATGCCGCGCGCTACTTCTACCACGTTATCAGCAGGTTTATTTTGTTTTCGGGATTCCAACGCCTCTTGATCGTAACAGAGACTGCGCCTGCCTTTTGGACTTTCGGCAGCACAATCGCAAAAGATAAAAGCTTTGGTTTTTAAATCGATACCGATGACATCTGGTTCACCTTCGCTTTCTTCCATGGTGAATAAAGCATAGATTGCTTTTTCGGTCGCCTTCTCCAAACGTATTAACACATCTTTCCAGGAAATAGTAGCATGTCTTACTTCATTTGCCTTAAATCGTTTTTCGAGACTTTCTAACAAGTGTTCTTTCTGCTCTTTCGTTACTGTTTTCATGATGAGAATTAGGAATCTTTAGCATTTCTTTTAACCATCTCTTCTATCCAGATCGGGGCAAATGGCGAGGTACACCCTTTGGAAACGGGATAATCTCGGTATAGCCCCATATTTTCACCCAAGTTTATTGCACGTTGTCTGAGTGTAGGGTAGTGGATACCAATCTGAGCCAAGGTGCCATTCATAGTCCACTGCACTTCAGGAACAGCTGTAGGAAGCATGTCGGAAATATCTGCCAGGATTTTATCGAGATCAAAATCATATTCTTTTCTGGTCAGAAATCCAGATAACAAGCTCCAGGCAGCCCGTTGTGCCCACGTGTTTTCATATTCAATCCAGCGTTTGTACAAGGATAATTTATCGGTACGATCTTTCAGTATATAAGCTTGGAACCAATCAGCCACTTGCGAAAAATGAATCGTCTGAACCATATTATCCAGTTCATCTTCCGTGAATTCTTTGGGTTTGGAGATCAAAGTACCTAGTAGTTGTGCTTCGGCGATGCCGGTATTCCATAGTAGCAGGGCTGTAGCATTATCTTTTCTAACAGAATTTGCAATTTTACGAATATCCCCCAGTTTCACTCCATACTGCTTTGTAGCGCCGTATTTGGTGTTGTGCGCATAGGTGGTTTCGTTGCGCAGCGATTCTAATGAATGTAATAACTCTTGCATAGACCTGTTGCATTTTACAGATTTTGCTGTGCTAATAAAATAGCATAGCAAACGAAATTACAGATATTTTATGAATATTTTTTCCATAGAAAAGGGGCAAGTATTTAGTGCTTGCCCCTTTTCTATGGAAACGCAAAATTTAAATTTGTGCGTCACTTGCATGAATAAAATATATATTATCGACGCGCAGGATATTGTTTAAATATTCCATGGACAATTTCTGGCAATCTATTGATGGCACGTTCCGGGTTACGAACTTCTCTGGATCCACGTGCTTGCCACACAACTGCATCAGCCTGGCGATCTACTGCCTCGACGATGATGTGAGCATAGCGATAGCCTTCGCGACCAACTGGTTGTGACCAGCCGCCTCCCCAGCCCATGCCCCAGCCCCAGCCGCCGCCCCAACCCCAGGGACCCATTCCCCAGCCGCCGCCCCAACCTGGATTAGACCATATTAGACGACTTTTATTATTGACAATGGCTATATAACGAAATAGAATATCTGGATTCTCTTTAGAATAGGTAAGACCCAGCTTTTCGATTTCAGTATTTGCGGCGATCATGATATTCTCGCGAGCGATGTCGTTAGAAAAATAATCTTTTGATAAAGAATCAATTGGTTCCAACCAGCCGTAAGTACGGAACTGTGAAAAATCTTTATTCATCACCTTCGTGGTGTTGAATTTATTGGTCCGGCACGCTGAAAATAATAACGTGACCGCCAATAAAAGGCTAATGTGAAGTAAATATCTTTTCATGACTTCTATATGCTAACAAGTGTTTATCTGTGCTATTTGACAAATTAGGGTACAAAAGGTTTAATAGTTATGCCGTAAATTATTAGCGCATAAGTGGGAAGGGTAAAACTTGAATCCACCTCTTTAGTAGATTTAGCTGTTTTCTCGTATCCCAATTCATTAAAAAGCCTAACAGACTATGAGATAAATAGTTTGTTAGGCTTGTTGGCATGTAATTATCGAACGGCTTATCTTAAGCTTTATACACCTGCTACTGAGAAGTGACAGAGCTTGAAAGTCTAGAGGCTGCCGCCTGATCTACCAGAAACAATACATCTCCCGCTGTAGGGCTTAGTAATTGAGAAGGATATTCTTCTGGGTTACGTGCGCCCTCCAACACCTCGCGCAATGCCGGTGCTTTTTTTTCACCAAAGGTAATGACGATAATTTGTTTTGCTTTGTTAATCAAAGGAGCCGTCAGCGTAATACGATGCATCTGCTGCGGAGTAAGATAATAGGCATCCACCCATTTGGTTTTCTCCTGTAGTACTTCCGTATGGGGGAATAAAGATGCTGTATGACCATCGTCGCCCATGCCTAGTAGGATCAAATCAAATTGTCCTTCAGCGCCAAGTACGTCACGCAACTGCTGCTCGTAGATGGCTGCAAATTCTTTTGGAGAGCGATCTATGTCGTACATTGGGAAGATATGATCTTCCGGTAGCGGAACCTGATGCAGCAATGTTTCGAAAGCCATCTTGGCATTGCTTAAGGAGTCGGAAAGTGGTACCCAACGTTCGTCGCCCCAAAACACGAAAACTTTGGTCCAGTCTAACTGATCGATATAAGTTGGCGTAGCCAGAAGTTTGTAAAGCTCCACTGGCGAAGATCCGCCAGTAAGCGCCACGGTAAAGCTTCCTTTTTCTGCTATCGCTTTTTTTGCTGCTGCGACAAAAAGATCGGCAGCTATAGGATGAATATCGGATGGTTGTGGATATATCTTAATCACAGTTTTCTTCTTTTGATTTTGGTTTGTGTAAGGCATTGATCGCCCACACATGTCCTTGTTGTGCGACCAACACTTCTGCTGTTTCTGGCCCCCAGGTGCCAGAAGCGTAATTAGGAAAATCCAGAGAATCGCGACTTTCCCAAGCTTCTTGTATTGGCGTGATTACGTCCCAAGCTTCATCCACCTGATCGGAGCGCATAAATAGTGTTGCATCACCATTCAAGGCATCTAATAGCAACGTTTCATAAGCTTCTGGAGATTGCGTGGAGCACGTGTCGTAGTCGAAGATCATCTCTGAAGGATTCAAGCTCATGCTCAAGCCAGGCTTCTTGGTCATAAACCGCAGGCGGATGTCCATCTGTGGTTGTATATTGATGGTTAACCGATTTGGCATCAGGTTATCTGCTTGTCCATTAGAAAAAGTAGAATGCGGCACCGGCTTAAATTGTATGGTAATAGACGAATGTTTCTCCTGCATGCGTTTGCCGGTGCGCAGGTAGAAAGGTACTCCCTGCCAGCGCCAATTATCCAGATAGAACTTGATAGCAGCATAAGTTTCCGTATTGGATTGCGGGTTTACACCCAGTTCTTCGCGATAACCGGGCACTTTTTTGCCTTGCATCCAACCTTCGTGGTATTGCCCGCGCACCGCATAACGAGATACTTCATCAGGTTTGATACGACGGATCGCACGTAGTACGTCTACCTTGCGGTTACGGATTTCTTCTGCTTTGAAAGAGGCTGGTGCTTCCATCGCAACCATACAAAGAATCTGCAGCAGATGGTTTTGAATCATATCTCGGAGTGCACCCGCGCCTTCATAGTATTCGCCCCGATTTTCTACACCTACTTGTTCTGCAACCGTGATTTGTACGGAGTCAATGTAGTTACGGTTCCATAATGGCTCGAAGAGCGCATTACCAAAACGAAATGCGAGAATATTCTGTACCGTTTCCTTGCCCAGATAGTGGTCAATTCGATAGATTTGATGTTCCTGGAAAGTTTGCGTGAGCAGTTGATTTAATTCTACCGCTGTTTTTTTGTTGTAGCCAAATGGCTTTTCGATCACGATACGATCTTGCTCAGGCATGTTGGCCAAGCCAGCAGCATTGATGTTTAAAGTGGCAGCACCAATGAAGCGCGGCGCAACCGACAGATAAAACAAGCGGTTTGCCCGCTCGCCCCATTCGGCATCCAAAGCATCCAGCTGCGTAGCCAGGCTATGATAAGATTCCGGCGTGTCAATATTGGACTGGAAGTAAGTCACATTTGGGTTGAATACGGCCCATTTATCTGCTTCGGGCGCACCCGTCCGTGAAAAGGAGGTGAGACCTTCCTTCAAATGCTCGCGGTATGCATCATTATCAAGGGGTGTTCTTCCTAAGCCAATGATCGCAAACTTCTCTGGCATCCAGTTGTCTATAAAAAGATTATAGAAAGCGGGAATTAATTTCCGCTTAGCCAGATCGCCAGTCCCTCCAAATATGACGATAATCGCTGGTTTCGCTTTTTTGCTAGTTTTCATGTGTAGACGGATAAAACAGGTAGCGTTAGCCCCATTGTGTATGGAAGGTGCCTTCCTGATCAATACGTTCGTAGGTGTGCGCTCCAAAATAATCGCGTTGTGCTTGTATCAGGTTCGTCGGTAAGTTGGCCGAACGGTATGCGTCAAAATAGACCAAAGCATTCATCAGCCCAGCAATCGGAATACCTTTCGCCACGGCGAAGCCAATCACCGAGCGAAAATTGTGCTGTAACGCTAATAATTGTTCTCCAATTTTTGGGTCTAACAAGATGTTGCGTAATGCCGGATCGCGTTGATATGCCTGTCTGAAATCTTCTAAAGCTGCCGCACGAATAATACACCCACCGCGCCAGATTTTAGTGACTGTTTCCAACTCCAACCCGTAGTTGTAGGTGTCTGATGCCACTGTAAGCTGTGCTAATCCTTGCGCGTAGGTGATGAGCATGGCAAAATGAAACGCATCTTTCAATTGCTTCAATAACTGATCTTCTGCAACATCGGAAGAGGAAGAAGCTTCCCAAGGTAATTGCTTAGCTGCTTCGATACGTTCTGGCTTGTATTTAGAGATGTCACGCATGTTTACCGCGGCATCAATGACCGGCACAGGCACTTGCAAATCCATCGCATTTTGGGAGGTCCATTTTCCAGTACCTTTAGATTTTGCCCAATCGGAGATTGCATGGATGAGTGGGGTGCCGTCTTCGTCTTTTTGTTTAAGGATCTGGCCTGTAATCTCGACCAGAAAGGATTGCAGCTCAGTTTCGTTCCACTGTGTAAAAGTCTGCTGAATTGTTTCATCTGCAATACCTGCTCCACGTTTCATCAAGTCATACACTTCTGCCAGTAATTGCATAATGCCATACTCGATACCATTGTGCACCATTTTTACATAATTGCCGGCAGAGCCACTACCTAGATAGGCTACGCAGGGATCGTCGTTCACTTTTGCGGAGATGGCTTCGAAGATGGGGCGCAAACGTTCATAAGCTACCTTATCTCCGCCAGGCATCATGCTCGGTCCGAATCGGGCACCTTTCTCTCCGCCAGAGATTCCCATTCCAAAGAAATGGATATTCTTTTCCGAAAGGTATGTATAGCGTCTTTCGGTATCCGGAAAGTAAGAGTTTCCGCCATCAACCAAGATGTCGCCTTCTTCCAAGTGCGGTAGCAGACTGTCGATCACGCTATCAACAGGCTTGCCTGCAGGAACTAATAACATGATGGCTCGTGGCTTGCGAATAGCAGCTACGAATGTAGCCGCATCGGTGGTGGCTTTGATTTGGTGTTCTGCTGCAGCTTCAGCTTGTAGAGAAGCTGCCTTCTCGGCGTCTAAGTCTAAGCCAGCCACGGCAAAAGAATGATCGGCCATGTTCAGCAACAGGTTTCTTCCCATTACTCCAAGGCCTACTATACCAAAATCGTATGATTCCATAAACTATGTTCTGTTTTTGATGAGGATATATGTTTCTCATTTTGTGCCTAATGCCCACTCAGGCGTACACAAAAGCAAACGTGGTTTCAAAGATAAAATTTTTCCTAAAAAACAGATGGTTAATCTGTTGAAATGACTTGCGATTAACGGAGTTAGGATATGCTTAGTGTATGTAGTGGGCTGTATTCAATAAATAACAGCCCTTAAAATGTAACCCAAATAGGTGCCAAACGCAGCTATTGTGCACTAAACATTGCTAACAGCTTTAAAATGTAGCACTGTCAGCAAGGTTTGGTTATGCCGGATATTTAGCAACTAAAGGAATAGCCCGACCGGGACCAAATGCTTTTGGACTTACCCGTAGAATAGGTGGTGCCTGGAAACGCTTGAATTCTGCTCCGTTGAGCAACTTAGCAACACGCTTGACCATTTCTTCTTCGAAGCCCAGTTGTATCACCTCTTGGCCGGATTTCTCCTGTTCTATGAATTGATACAGAATACTGTCTAAAAGCTCATAATCGGGTAGGGAGTCGGAGTCTTTTTGATCAGGCCTTAACTCCGCCGAAGGCGGTTTCACGATCGTGTTGGTCGGAATGATTTCATGATGGCGATTGATGTGTTCGGCTAGCTGATACGCTTGCGTTTTGTATACATCACCTATAACGCTGATGGCACCCGCCATATCACCATACAAGGTACCATAGCCTACAGATGCTTCACTTTTATTGGAAGTGTTGAGCAAGATATGACCAAATTTATTAGCTGTGGCCATCAATACGGTGGCACGAATGCGCGCCTGTATATTTTCTTCGGCAATATCGGGTTTTAAGCCACTGAAAAGATCGCCTAAGGCTTCATCATACGCATCAACCATGCTATGTATGGGCACAATCTGATGACTGCATCCGGTATTGGATACTAAATCTAAGGCATCTTTCAACGAATGATCAGAGGAATATTTGGAAGGAAGCAATATTGCCAATACATTATCTGCTCCCAACGCTTCGCAAGCCAAAGCAGCTACAATTGCGGAGTCCAATCCTCCGGATAGACCCAACACTGCTTTTTTGAATCCTGATTTAGTGAAATATTCTTTTATACCAAAGACCAGTGCATCATGGATCTGGGCTATTTCCGATCCTGGTTGATACTTTTCTCGATCGCCTTTTAGATGAAAAATATCCTTATCTAAGGTTAACTCTGCAAAATCTTCTTCAAAGGCATGCATTACCATTACGACATCACCATTCTTGTCCAACACAAACGATCTTCCATCGAAGATAATATCTGCGTGCGCTCCCAGCTGATTCAGATAGATTAGTGGTGCATGTGTTCTCAACACAGCGCGTCTCATAATGTCTAAACGCGTTTGATGATGGGTGTAGGAAAAGGGAGATGCAGCGATATTAATAATCAAATCCGGTTTCTCTAAAGCCAAATCCTGAATAATGTCGCCCATATAGGTGTTGTCTACACCATTGTCCCACAAATCTTCACAGATAGTAAGTGCAATTTTTGTGTCGCCTACCATGACACAATGAACATCCTTATTCGGTTCGAAATAGCGATATTCATCAAAAACATCGTAATCCGGAAGATACGTTTTCTTGACAGTATGCTTGATCTCGCCATGCTCGATGACCAGCGCTGCATTGAAAAGGTGCTTTCCTTTCGAATGATTTCGGATCGGTGCACCAATAACGCACGCAATATCACAACATGCACCTGCAATTTCGTGCAAGGCTTTTTCGCAATTATTTAGATAGGTCTGATTTCGCAGTAAATCCTTTGCCGGATAGCCGCCAATAGCGAGTTCCGCGAAGATAATCAGTTCAACGCCATGCTTTTTGGCTTTTTGAATGGACTCGATAATCTTTGCCGTATCCGTTTCAAAGTCTCCAATATGATAGTTGAGTTGAGCTAATGCGATTTTCATGTGTAGTATGTTAAAATAATAGACCGATCTGGAGTGCTACGTACGATATCTTGGGCTCACCACCGTTTCGGATAGCACGAGTAAAGCCATTATTGTACGAGGCGCCCGTCAGCAATCCAAGATTTCCTCCCAAATTCCATTCCACTCCTGTGCCGATCTGTAATCCTAACCGGACTAAATCAGTGCCAGAAAGTGATTGGAAGTCTGCATCAGGCAGTTCTCTTCTTTCTCTGGCCGACACCCGCACACCCGCTGTCACGCCAAACTGACCGTATATCCGACCAAAGTTTCTTTCTTCGGTCTTCAGTTTAATCGTAAGGGGTACTTCGGCATATTTCAGGCTTACGGTGTTGTTTACAGTGGAAATAATATCACCACTTTCAACCTGGTGCATTTCCTGCGCTCTCAGATCATTAATGATCAATCCGGTGGAGAAGTAATAATTTCTGGCAAATCCAAAATCTGCTAATAGACCGTAACCAAATCGATACCCCGGGTTGCCACTGTATTGTGCATTATCAAAATTAAACCAGCTGATATTAGGATTGATGACCAATCCTAACCGCATATTTCGCTCGTAAGGATACCCTCCGTATTGTGCTTGTGTAGTTAATGTCGTGCAGATAAAAGCGAGAATACATATTGCGGCCTTCGAACTTTTTCGAAGAAGTGGATGGGATAGTCTAAGCATGAGTTATTGTTTAAAAGAAAAGCACCTATCGAGGTGCTTTTCTTCTTGTTAATATCGATTTATCGTTTTTCAAGTTCTACGACGTCTCTCTTCGTTTCGCCAGTATAAATTTGTCTTGGGCGACCAATAGGCTCTTTATTTTCGCGCATTTCTTTCCACTGTGCAATCCATCCCGGTAAACGGCCTAATGCAAATAATACCGTAAACATCTCCGGCTTGAAGTTCAGGGCACGGTAGATGATACCTGAATAAAAATCTACGTTTGGATATAGTTTACGATCAATAAAGTACTGATCGTTCAAAGCTGCTTCCTCCAAACGGATAGCGATATCTAAAACGGGATCATCAATACCTAACTTCTCTAAAATATCGTCACATGCTTTTTTGATGATCTTGGCTCGTGGATCAAAGTTTTTGTACACACGGTGTCCGAAGCCCATCAAACGGAAAGGATCATTTTTGTCTTTTGCTTTCGCTAAATATTTGTCTGCATCTCCGCCATCATCCTTGATTGCTTCCAACATTTCAATTACTGCCTGGTTTGCACCGCCGTGCAATGGTCCCCAAAGGGCGTTTATACCAGAAGCAATAGAAGCATATAGGTTTGCATTAGAAGAACCTACCATACGTACGGTCGATGTAGAACAGTTCTGCTCGTGATCCGCATGCAGGATCAGTAGCTTTTGCATCGCACTGACGATAGCTGGGTCGAACGAACTTTCTGCCGTCACATCGGAGAATAACATGTTCATGAAATTCTCTACGTAGTTCAGGTTTTTCTTAGGGTATACTATTGGATGGCCAATAGATTTTTTGTGAATCCAAGAAACGATCGTAGGCATTTTTGCCAATAGGTTGATAATGGTTTTATTATCTTCCTCTTTCGTCGCATTTGGATTCAATGACTCTGGGTAGAAGGCGGATAATGCTCCTACTAGACAAGATAGCTGTCCCATTGGATGAGATTTCGAAGGGAAACCTGCGAAGAAATTTTTCATGTCTTCGTGAATCAATGTTTGCTCTTTGATCTCGGCGCGGAAGCTTTCTAACTCCTGCTTAGTTGGCAATTCGCCATATATTAACAAATAGGCAACTTCTAGAAATAAACATTTTTCTGCGAGTTGCTCAATTGGATAACCGCGGTAATGTAATATACCGTTTTCACCATCTAAATACGTGATTGCACTTTTAGTAGCGCCCGTGTTTTTATAACCTGGGTCTAATGTGATGAATTCGGATTGATCTCGCAGTTTGGAGATATCTATTGCTTTCTCATTTTCGGTTCCCACGATTACGGGAAGCTCGTAGGATTGCCCATTTAAGTTTATTGAAGCTTTATTATCTGACATAATTTTCTGACTCGATTTCTACAAATGTATAAAAAATCAAAAACAGTTCGGCTGTCGATAAGCATTAAATTAACATGAAATCGTCATTTATGATGAGGTACACAAACTTCGCGAAAAGCGAAAAAAGGCACATCTACGATTTTTTCGTAAAAAAATTCAAAAAGGTTTTTTGTTTCTACGAACTTTTCGTAACATTGTCTAATCGATTGATACAGATATGGAAAAACTGACAATACAAGAGGAAGAAGCGATGCGCGCAATATGGGATTCAGAAGGCGGATTTATCCGAGACATCCTGGCTAATTTGCAGTCTATAGAAGAAATGCCTTACACTACGTTAGCATCAACCGTTCGCAACCTGGAAAAAAAAGGCTATGTAAAAGCGGTGAAATCGGGTAATGCAAAACGCTACGAACCGCTTATTTCAGCGCAGGAATATAAAGGGAAGTTTATGAATAGTTTTGTGGGAGACTACTTTCATAATTCCTATAAGGATATGGTTTCTTTTTTCATCAAAGAGGAACGCTTGTCTTCTGCGGAGTTAGAAGAGATTTTGGATATGATCAAAAACAATAAAAGCTCGTAGCATGGAAAATCTATTAATCTATATTCTTCAGGTAAACGTATTGTTGAGTATCGTCTACCTTGGTTATTTGGTATTACTGAAAGGGCTTACGTTTTACAATCTGAATCGCAGTTACTTCATTATCGGTATGCTCTTTAGTTTTATATATCCTTTTCTGGATATTAAAAGTTGGTTTGTGCGAAATATAGAGCCGATTGGCGAATTAATGGACTATTTGCCTTTTTATGAACCAGCTCCGGTTCAAGACGATTTGTATAGCGTCAATAATTTGTTTCTTGCCTTTATGGCGGCGGGTGCTACTTTCTTCTTTTTGCGTTTGCTGATGCAATCCGCCAGTGTATTACGTATTCATTGGAATTCTTCTTCCGCATTATGGCATACCTTTTCGTACCGTAATGTTCGCTTTCCAGTCGCGCCATTCTCTTTTCTGCGCCAGATCTATCTGTATCGCAAACAGCATGATGAGCAAGAGCTTACTCATATTTTTAAGCACGAGTTGGTACATACCAATGGTTTGCATTCGCTGGATGTGTTATTGACAGAGTTAGTGCATATCATCTGTTGGTACAATCCCCTCGTGCATCTTATGCGTAAGGCTATTCACCAAAACCTGGAATTTTTGACCGATCAGCAGGTGCTTGATTTAGGAATTGATCGGCAATCTTACCAATACAATCTATTGCATGTTAACAGAACGGGATTAGCTACCCCGATCACTAATAAGTTTAATTTTAAAATGTTAAAACAAAGAATTATGATGATGAACAAAAAGCGCTCCTCCAAAATAGAGTTGAGCAAATATGCCATGCTTATACCCGTTCTGGTGCTGGCATCCGCTGCCTTTACTATAAATCAGGTAGAAGCCAATATTCAAGATGTGGTAGAAAAAGGGAAAATGTCTCTCTCTATCAGCGAAGTTTCTATGGAGAGAAATGCTATTGAATCGGATACCATTAAACCGGATACCACTGAAGTGGTTCTAGAAGCTTTAAAAGCAGATACCACTAATCCAGTATTTGTATCCGACGGTGAAAATCCAAAAGAGATAAGACTTGTTAAATCACAGTCCCGAGACACCACGAAAAATGATTTAAAAGGCGAAGTCAAAGGCGTAGTAGTTAGGGGTGTGAAAGGAGATAGTTCGACAGTCTATTACAAGTTCGATAAGAATGCGATAGAAAGACAAAGAAGTGGCCCACAGCCTTTAATGATTGTGGATGGAGTACCGCAGGACGAAGACTCAATGGCGAAAATAAACCCGAATCAAATAGAGTCGGTATCAGTGCTTAAAGATAAGAGCGCGGAAGCGTTGTATGGCGAAAAAGGAAAAAATGGCGTGGTTTTAATTACCACGAAGAAGTTTGCCGATCATTTGGATCATCCGGTGGAAAAATTAGATAATCGCCCGTCTGAAATCATCATTAGGGGGGTCGCGAATACAACAAAGTCAGGCAAACATCCGTTAGTTATAGTTGACGGAGTGGTTAAAAAAGAGGGGTTTGATGTAAAGACACTTGATCCGAATACAATAGAGTCTATGAATGTATGGAAAGCCGAGACTGCTACAGATAAATATGGAGAAAAAGGAGCAAACGGTGTTGTTGAAATAACGACCAATGCTAAAGTTGCGGCAGAAAAAAGCGACAACAAAAAATAACCCTAGAACATCACCACATCTACTACCAACGGATCAACGCCGATCCCCACGTAAAGCCAGCACCAAAGGCTGCAAAGCATACGAGATCGCCCTCTTTGATTAACCCTTCCTGCCACGCTTCTGAAAGCGCAATCGGGATGGAGGCGGCCGTGGTATTGCCATAACGTTGGATATTGCTGTAGATTTTTTCATCAGGCAAGCCGAGTGTCTTCTGCACAAATTGCGAGATACGAAGGTTTGCCTGATGTGGTATTAGCAGGTCGATGTCCGAAGTTTTCAGGTTGTTTTTTGCCAGAGCCTCGTGAATTACTTCTGGAAACTTTACTACCGCCTTTTTGAAGACTGCTTGACCATCCATGTTTGGGTATGCCGTGCCATCTTCCAGCATTTTTGAGGTCATCAACATGCCACCTAATTCCTGATCCGGCCATTCGGGTGGGTTTTCCAAACCAAAGCCTGCCGAAGCTCCCGGGTAATACATGGCTAACTTCTCTGCTTCCGCTCCATCGGAATGCAGGTGTGTGCTCAACACTCCTTTTCCAATTTCTGTAGTTGGCTGCATCACCACGGCACCAGCGCCATCTCCGAATATCACGGATACGTGGCGGCTTCGCGTCGAAAAATCCATCGCGAACGATTGCTTCTCCGACCCTACAACCAAAATGTTTTTATACATCCCAGTTTTGATAAATTGATCTGCTACTGAAAGTGCATAGACAAAACCCGAACATTGATTGCGGATGTCCAACGCGCCAATCTCAGCCATACCCATTTCTCGTTGCAATAACACACCACATCCGGGGAAGTAATAATCTGGCGACAACGTCGCAAAGATGATGAAGTCTACATCGGCGGCTGTGATACCTGCTCGCTCTAAAGCAATTTTGCTGGCCTCAACCCCCATAGAGGTAGTTGTCTCGCCGATGCGATCGGCATAGCGACGCTCCTGAATGCCGGTGCGCTCCTGAATCCAGGCATCACTGGTGTCCATGAACCGAAGCAAATCTTCGTTTTTATAAATATTCTTTGGAACGTAATGCCCTATGCCTGCAATCTTTGACTGATACATACTTGTGTTTTTCTTGCAAATGAAATCCCGACAAAAGTAGCCAATTTTCTAAAATTTACCTTATTTTTGCTGCTATGGGCACGGAGACGGCAACAGAAACATTTACACTCGAAGAGATTTTAGCAGCGGCTAAAGACGGGCATAGGCTAATCTTATGGAACGACGATACCAATACCTTCGATCATGTTATCCATTGCATGATGCATCATTTGCAATACTCCGAGGGAGAGGCCTCCAGGATTGCATTTAAAGTTCACACAGAAGGGAAGTGTGCCGTTCTAGAAGGTTCCTACACCGAAATGGAAATCTATCGGAAAATTCTCAAGTCTGAAGGTCTTTCGGTTAGCGTAGAATAGCAGAATCCGGCAAGGTAATAATACGGTTACGTGTACCTAGTTTCGATAGCAAATCCTCACATTTGCTTTACGAAACTTTATCCGCATGCTTTTGAAAAAAATTCTTGGCGCTAGCTTATTACTTCTACCGATCTTATTACAAGCGCAACAAAAGGCGCAAATACAAGGCATTGTTGTCGATGCAGCAACAAAACAACCTGTGTCTGGCGCAAGCATCAATATACTCACCCAAACAACTAAAGCGTATTTACGTGGACAACAAAGTCAGGAGGATGGAAAATTTCGGGTGGAGAACCTGGATGCTTCAACCTATGCGTTGCGTGTTACTAACGTAGGGTATGACGAATACCTGCAAGAAAATATCACCCTAGCGCAAGGTCGACAACTCACTGTAGATACGATCTTCCTTCAAACGGAAAATCGAGTAATCGAAGACGTAGTAGTTAACGCCAGAACACCCGACATGCAAATTGGTATTGACCGGAAAATTTTTGATGTATCTCAATCCTTAGTTAGTGCGGGCGGTACAGCAAGTGAATTGCTAGCCAACGTGCCCACACTTCAGGTAGATCAGGAAGGTACCGTTAGCCTACGTGGATCATCCAATGTACGCATATTGATCGATGGCAAAGAGTCTGCGATGGCCGGTTCGGATATTGGGGCGCTCCTGCAAACGCTACCTGCGGAAGTCATCGATAAGGTGGAAATTATGACTAATCCTTCTTCAAAATATGATGCGGAAGGTCAGTCTGGTATTATAAACATCGTGCTGAAAAAGAATGCACGGATTGGTTTTAATGGCTCTGTGAATGCATCTGGCGGCTCTTTTGGCAACGCGATGGCAGGCGCAACATTAAACTACCGTAATGATAAATTCAATCATTTTGGAAACTATAACTTCAACCGCCGCGTAAATCGTGGCGATGGGTTCAACGAAAACATTATCTATCGCGACACCTCAGGTATACTAGATCCATCGCGTCGGATATTTTCTACTAACGACACTCGTCGGGCGGGTAATAATCATACACTTCGCTTAGGAACAGACTACTTTCTATCTGAAAAGACGACCCTAAGTCTAGCAGGTAATCTAAGTCTGCGGGAAAATGATCGTCGCCAAACATTGATGTACGAGTACCGAAATGTACCGGGCAATGGCCCTACCGGTGATCGCATTTCCCAGCAATTTGAGGATGATCTGGGCTTAGATCTGCAATTCGACTTTCGGCAAAGACTACGCAAGGAAGGGGAGGAGCTAACTGCTAATGTGTCCTTTGGTTACGATACAGAAGAGGGAACGAACGACTTTAACGAAACATTTGCTGGATCGCGCGCCGATATCTTGCGAAACAACCAGACTAGCGAGATGGGTAGAAACTGGAATATGCAATTGGATTATGTATTGCCGTTAGGAGAGAATCATAAATTTGAAACCGGATATCGGTCTATCATACGTACATCAGAAGATGCGCAGTACTCTTTTGTAAGTCGAGATGGTTCGGGAAATCTGTTGCCTGATTACTTTTTGAGTAACGAGTTTGATTTGAAAAATGAAGTACACGCTTTGTATGTAAACTACCAACGTATGTTGACTTCCAGATTGGGAGCACAGTTTGGTTTACGCGGGGAGCAAATGAACCTAACCTCCACTTACTATAACCTAGATCCTGCTGCGCCAGTCGATCAGCGCGCAACAGATGGTGGCTACGATTTTCTGCGACTCTTCCCGAGTGCTTACTTAACCTACGAAATCGGAAATCAGGGCGATAAAATTCAACTGAGTTACTCTCGCCGTGTTCAGCGCCCAAGAGGCTGGCAGGTAAATCCATTTATCAGTGCCGCCGATGAATCGAACTTACGTCAGGGTAACCCCAACCTCCGGCCAGAGGATATTCATGCTGCTGAGATGGCCTACTCCAAATCGTATAATCGTTGGAACTTTGTGAGTACTTTATTCTACCGTCGTACCAACGACATGATTAATCCTTTGCAGGTTGATCCGTCCACGGCAGATTTACCCATTGAGTTTCAAAATGCGTCTTACTTCCTTTGGGAAAATGTAGGTACCTCCAATGATCTCGGTCTGGAGTTGATCTCAAAAGTAGACCTGGCGAGTTGGTGGGATATCACGGCCAACGTAAATATCTTTAATAATCGCATATCGCCTACAATAGAAGGAGTTGGGTTAAATCGTGTAAACACGGTAAACTGGGATGGAAATTTGATGACCAATGTCAAGTTTATGCCAACCTTATCATTACAGGCGCGGGGTGATTACCGTAGTGGTCGTGAGCGTCCGCAGGGGAATATGAAGGCTATGTACGGGATGGATCTTGCGTTAAAGAAAGACATACTACGTAATCGCGCGAGTATCTTATTTAATGTGCGAGACGTGTTTAATTCCCGTCGATTTGAAATGGAAAGCTTTTTGCCAGATCGTTACATTGGTATGGCCAACCGTTGGAACCGTCGTATGTTGACATTAACCTTTACTTATCGTTTTGGTATTCAGGATCTTTTTAAACGAGATGAAAAAAGAAGTGATGCGCCTACTGGTGATATGGGTGGTGGAGAGTTTTAAGTTTAATTTCCTTTTTCGGATCGCTTTCCTTACTTTAAATAAAATTTTAAGAATCTATGAATAAGACCAAGATTTTCGGTGTATTGGGAGCCGTAGTTATGATGATGTCGCATTCGGCATGTTCATCTAAGAAAAGTATGACAGGCAATGAAAATGTGCCGGAGTATGAGGTACTCGATTTGCCGATGGTAAATATTAAGTCGTTCAAGAAAAATTCTGATGGCGCACATGTTATCTTTGATGGCGCCTCATTGGAAGGATGGCGTGGGTATGCAAAAGATCATGTGCCAAGCAAATGGACTATTGACAATGGTACTTTACATTTTAATCCAAAGCCTGATGGCGTACAAAATCCTGAAGGTGGCGATATCATTTTCGCATCTGACTTAAAGAACTTCGAGTTCGAATTTGAGTGGAAAGTGGCAAAATCAGGTAACTCTGGTGCATTCTTCCTGGCGAAAGAAGTAAAGGGACAACCCATTTACATCTCTTCTCCAGAATATCAATTGTTGGATAATGAAAACCATCCAGATGCAAAAATGGGCGTAGACGGCAATAGAAAGTCTGGTTCGTTGTATGATATGATCCCTGCAAAACCGCAAAATGGTTTTCCGTTCGAACAGTGGAACAGAGCTAAAATTGTGGTAAACAAAGGTAAGGTAACGCATTACCAGAACGATGAAAAAGTCGTAGAATATTCATTATGGACTCCAGAGTGGACACAAATGCTGCAAGCGAGCAAATTTAGTCAAGAGAAATGGCCTTTGGCATTTCATCTGTTGAATAATGTTGGCGGTAAAACTAAGTCTGGTGTTGTTGGTTTCCAAGACCATGGCGATAAAGTATGGATGAGAAACATTACCGTAAAAGTATTGTAATCCTCCGATAAAAATCATAAAAGAGGCCTCTTCATCCTAGAATGAAGAGGCCTCTTTTATGATATAAGTTAGCTCTTCGCTTTACTAAAGAAGTGCTTGTAGGTCTTTCAAATCAGAGATACTATGCACAATATCATTAGGCACAACTGCTGCAAGTGGATTGAAAAATACAGCATCCATACCGAAGTTTTGCGCACCGCGCACATCGGCGTCTAAATTGTCGCCGATCATCATGGAAGTGCTTTTGCTCGCATTTCCTTCTCGCAGAGCATGTTCGAAAATTCGTGAATCCGGTTTATTAATCCCTACTATTTCAGATATGGTGATGGTGTCGAAATATCGCGATAGCTGACTTCCAGCTAATTTACGCTCGCAGGCTTCCTGAAAACCGTTAGAAATAAGGTGCAGGGTATAACGCTCTTTTAAATAAGCTAGTGTTTCATGGGCGTGCGGGAACAAGTGTGTTTTATTTGGGCAAGATGCGAGGTATTCTTCCTCAAAATCCCATGGAAACAAATTTGGATCTATACCCAACTGCGTAAATGTATCTTCAAATCGTAATCGTCGTAGCGTAGGTTTATCAATTTTATGATGATGATACAAACCCCAAAGTCGATGATTATTGCTGGTGTAAGCGCTGATAAAGGCATCGGGAGTAGCCTGTCCACACAGTTCTTCGAATTTATATTTTAGATACAGCTCTTCTAGAGTCTCGGTCGCGTTGCGGTCGAAATCCCAGATGGTATGATCCAGATCAAAGAAGATGTCTTTTTTATTCATAAACATAGTGCAAAGATACATCAGTCGTGCAAAATGCACGATGTTGCTATCTGTTCTTTCTGTCATAAAGCGTGGCTGATTTTCTTATGATCGCATATTTAAGTATTTTTGTAACTGTTCAATTATTTAGATGAAGAGAGCTCTTTTTTGGTTGTATGTATTAGCCTTTTATGCCTTGTGCCAGCTCATTAGCTGGGGCTATATTTTTACTAAATATGTACCCGAGCGTATGGGGATGATTATTGGAGAAGGCATGATCTTTCTGGCCATCTTTATTATGGCGGTTATTCGTCTCAAAAATCATCTGGAACGTGAGCGTAATTATCAGCAGCAACAGCAAAATTTTTTACTATCCGTCACGCATGAACTGAAGTCGCCTTTAGCTTCTGTCAAGCTTTATTTGCAGACTATCCTTAAAAGAGATCTGGACAGGGAGCAACAACAAGTTTTTCTGGGTAATTCTTTAAAAGATATTGAACGACTCGATTATTTGGTAGAAAATGTATTGTTGGCCACGAAGTTGGAAAGCAGGACATTCAGTTTTCCAAAAGAGAATTTTGAGCTTACCGAGATTGTAAATAATGTGGTAGATCGTTTGCAAAAGAATGCCTGTAAGTCGCAGCAAGCAATCGTAGCGACAGTAGAGCCTAATCTGATGATCTATGCGGATAAATTTGCTATCACGAATGTGGTGAGCAATCTGGTGGAAAATGCCATCAAGTATTCTCCACCATGTGCGCATATCAATGTGATATTAGAGAAAAGGGAGGAAGGTATTGTATTTGAGGTGGCTGATTTTGGAGAAGGTATCTCCGACACTGAAAAGAAGTTGATATTCAATAAGTTCTATCGGGTGGGTAATGAGGCGACTCGTAAAACCAAAGGAACCGGATTGGGTTTATATATAGTGAAATCGGTATTGCAGAAGCATGAAGCTAGCATCCGTGTGAAAGACAATATACCGAATGGAAGTGTTTTTGAAGTAAATTTTGGGAATTATGCAAGTTAAGCAACGTATATTATTGGTCGAAGACGAAGAGCATTTGTTGGAAGCTATCAAACTAAACCTGGAATTGGAAGGGTACCGGGTTACTACCGCTACAGATGGAAAAAAAGCGTTGAAGATCTTCAAAGAAGAACGATTCAATCTTATTATTTTAGACGTCATGATTCCGGAAATCGATGGTTTTCAGGTAGCGGAGACTATTCGCCTGCAAAACACCGTGGTGCCAATTATGTTTCTTACCGCAAAAAATAGCAGTGAAGACCGCGTAACAGGATTAAAAAAAGGTGCCGATGATTATTTGGTAAAACCGTTTAATTTGGAGGAGCTTATTCTTCGTGTTGGCAATTTGATCCGTCGGGTGATGAAAGGAGACGATCTGAAAGAACTAAATTCTTATGTGATCGGCGACAAGACTATCTATTTCAATTCGTACGAATTGCACCATGCGGATGGTAGCATTACCTCGTTGACCAAGAAAGAAACGATGTTGCTTAAGTTATTGATCGAGCGTCGTAATGAAGCGGTATCTAGGGAGCAGATCTTGGAGACGGTATGGAATTACGACGTGTATCCATCTACGCGTACGATTGATAATTTTATCCTGACTTTCCGTAAATATTTTGAGCCAGATCAGAAACGTCCAACATACTTTCACTCTATCCGTGGGGTAGGGTACAAGTTTATGGATCAATAAGCTACAAAGGTTATTTATGAATACCAGAGGGAGGCTAATCGCTGCGGGAATCGTATTCACATTTATCGTGTATGCGATCGCGGTGCAGCAATACAACATTATTGTATACTTGGCAGGGGCATTGGCTTATCTGCTATGGAGTCATTTGCGTGAGGGAACAGTATATCTGGCTACGCAGGCTTTTCACCGCCAAGATTACGAAACAACAAAAGCATTACTCGCCGAGATTGATAACCCAGATCGGCTACGCAAAGGCCGTCGCAATTTCTACGAATTTATGATGGGTAATATCGCACTGAAGGAAGAGCGCTATGAAGAGGCAGAATATCACTTTCAACTGGCCTCTCGCTTGCCTTGGAGAAAGGATTACGAGAAAGGCATGGTGTTGGTAAATCTGGCCAACATCAACTTGCGAAAAAAAGAATATGAACGCGTTGTTACCTACTTGGATATAGCGGAAGAATTGAAACTGACCGCACGCCAAAAAAGTATTGTAGAAAAAATAAGAATCGAAGTTAATAAACATATATAAGTGAAAGACACCTTACAAAACGATTTGCTAATCCGTGCTGCATGGTCGCAGCAAACTGAACGTCCACCCGTGTGGATGATGCGCCAAGCTGGGCGATTTATGAAAGAATACTGGGCGATTAAGAACAAGTATTCATTTCTGGAAATGTGCAAGACACCGGAAATCGCTGCCGATGTGACGATGTTGCCGGTAGATTTATTAGGTATAGACGGCGCTATTCTATTTTCCGACATCTTAGTTACAGCAGAAGCGATGGGTGGAGATTTATCATTTGAACAAGGTGTAGGTCCACGATTTGCGAATCCTGTACGCTCTGTAGCAGATATGGAACGCTTATCGGTAGATTGTCTGGATCGTTTACAATATGTAGCAGATGCCATCAAGGTGATTCAACAGCGCTTAGATAAACGTATTCCATTGATTGGTTTTGCAGGGGCTCCGTTCACTATTTTGAGCTACTTGGTGGAGGGTGCTTCCTCCAAAGATTTTAAAAGAACCAAGTTAATGCTTAATAACGAGCCGGAATTGGCGCATGCTATTTTGCAAAAGGTGGCCGATGTAACGGTAGAATACCTGAATATGCAGATCGCAGCTGGGGTAAATGCCATCCAACTTTTTGATAGCTGGGCACAGGCACTGTCGTGGAATGATTATCATGAATTCTCTCACCATTACAACAAATACATTATCTCTAGACTGAACAGACAGGATATACCCGTTATTTCTTTCTGTAAGGGCAGTTCGGTGTTTGCGCCAGTGATGGCAGAAGCACAGCCGGATGTAATCTCTGTAGATTGGAATGCTGACTTGTTAAATATTAAGCAAGCCCTACCTGCTAATATTGCGGTGCAAGGTAACTTAGATCCATTCGTATTGTATGCGGACAAGAAAGTGATTCGCGAGAAAATCTTGCAACTTTTCGAACGCATGCGTGGAGTGGATGGCTTTATCTTCAATCTAGGACATGGCATTATGCCTGATATTCCATTTGATAATGTGAAATACGCTATCGAAGTCGTTAAAGAATTTAGATATTAGGCGTTTCGTACAAACGACTTTTTAAAATTATTGTTATACCAACGTGGGGTGCTTGTGTGATTGGCCGGCCGATTAGTGTACATAAGCACCCCACGTTGCACTTTGAAACAGGGTCATGATATACCTTTACGCTAAGTCGATACACATTATCTTCGTGGTTTGCTGGATGGCGGGCTTGTTTTACATGCCACGTCTATTTATCTATCATACGGAAGCGAAGGCGCAACCGACTGATGCCTATGGCGTTTTGCACCAGCAATTTCAAATCATGGAGCGAAGGCTATGGTGGGTGATTACCACGCCGGCGATGTATATCGTACTTGCCTCTGCTTTAGTAATGCTTTGGGCAAATCCAGGGCTGCTTTCCATGGGCTGGATGCAGATAAAGCTTGCTTTTGTCGGTGGCTTGGCTGTGTATCATTTTACTTGCCAGCGTATGATGTATGCTTTGGCGAGTGAAAAGCTGACTTGGACGTCGGCACAGTTGCGTTTGTGGAATGAGGTATCTACGGTATTTCTGTTTGCAATCGTATTTTTGGTTGTGCTTAAATCTGCATTTCAGTGGCTGTATGGTGTAGTAGGCTTGGTGGGACTGGCCATTTTACTCATGATCGGCATAAAAACTTATAAAAGATATCTGGCGCGGAAAGCACAAGATAAAAACTAAATAACATGAAAAAAATAATACTACTATTGGTCGCTATTGCGGCATTTTCGACGGTGCAAGCACAGGAGCACGATTGGGCTTTTGGCTTTTACGGAGATATGAATCTACAAGCACCAGAATTTGGCGAGCGGGGTAGAGGTAGCTTTGGTATTCAGGGTAAATACGATTTTGCACTTCATCATGGCGTGCAAGCTTTGGTACACGGGCAAAAAGATTTCGTAGCTTTTGGAGCGGATTATATTTATACCTTTTTAGATCGTACGGCAAACAACTGGAATGTGTTTGCTGGAGGCGGTGCATCTAGTGAATATGATCGTATCCTTAGCTTTGATGAAAATAATATTCGTAACGAAGATTTTAACCAACGTACGACGCTCAATGCACAGGCTGGCGTGAGTTATTACGTTCCTGATGTTGCTCTATCGCTGTACGCAGGTTATAAAATAAAATCAGAAGTGCGATTTAAAGATGATCGGCCGCATTTCGTGATGGTTGGCTTAAGATACCATATTTGGTAAAAAAGAAAAACACCTTTTTGGTGTTTTTCTTTTTTATTTCCCATAGCTAATGTATTTTACTTCAAGGTACTCATCCAAACCGTGGTGAGAACCTTCTCTTCCAACGCCGGACTGTTTCACGCCACCAAATGGCGCGGATGCATCAGAAATTACTCCGGTATTTATTCCCACCATTCCTGATTCTAATTGCTCGCTTACACGATGGCACCGCCTTACATTTTCACTATAGAAATAGGCCGCTAGTCCGAATGGTGTATCATTGGCTGCATCTATTGCTTCCGCTTCAGTGGCAAAACGGAATAGGGCACATACGGGGCCAAATGTTTCCTCAGTTGCGATTAGACTATCTGGATGCACATCTATCAGCACGGTAGGGGAAAAGAAGTTGCCTTCCAGATGAGATCCTCCGGTTTGTATTTTTGCACCGCGACCTACCGCATCTTCCACATGTTTTTTTACTTTCTCTACCGCTTTCTCATTGATTAAGGGGCCTACTTTCACACCGTCGTCCATGCCATTTCCGACTTTCAACTGGCTTACCTCTTTCGTAAGTGCCTCGGCAAACTGTTCATATACATCGTCATGCACATAGAAACGATTGACTGAAACACAGGTTTGTCCGGCATTTCTGAATTTTGCGGCAACGGCACCTGATACCGCCGCTGAAATATCGGCGTCATCAAATACGATGAAGGGAGCGTTTCCACCTAACTCCATCGAGGTACGTTTGATCGTGCTTGCGGCCTGTTCCATCAGCGTTCTGCCGACAGCGGTAGAGCCAGTAAAGGAAATTTTGCGGATAAGCTCACTGGTGGCCAATAATTTGCCGACACCTTGGCTGTTGGTAGAGGTGATTACCTGAAATACACCTCCTGGAATGCCGGCATGCTGTGCTAATTTGGCGAATGCCAAGGCCGTGAATGGTGTTTGGGAAGCTGGCTTAAGTATAACTGAACAGCCCGCGGCTAATGCAGGGGCTACTTTTCGCGTCAGCATCGCGAGTGGGAAATTCCATGGGGTGATGGCGGCTACCACACCCACGCTTTGTTTGATCGTGAATAGCTTATTTTCACTGCTCACAGCGGGAATGGTATCCCCATATGCACGTTTCCCTTCTTCTGCAAACCATAGGATAAAAGAAGCGGCGTAATCTACTTCGACTAACGATTCCTGCAAAGGCTTGCCACTCTCTAACGTCATCACGTGTGCAAGCTGCTCACGATGCTCTAGCGTGAGCTGATACAATTTCTGCAATAGCTTGCTACGTTCGCCAATTGGTGTGGTTTTCCATGAATTCCATGTTTTATCCGCATAAACGATTGCTTGTTCCACCTGTGCCAACGGTATATCTGGCACCTTGCCGATAGAATCGTTCGTAGCGGGATTGAGCACATCAAACTTTTTTTCGGCATCTATAAATTCACCACGTAAGTAGGCTTTTTCAATTAACCATGTGTTATCCATCTTCATTTTTCTATTATTTTATGGTTCCAATAAGCCGCAGGTTCTATAGCATCGGTATGCATCGGCTATAAATTAAAAAAGGACGCTAGCGTCCTTTTTGTTTTGATTATATATTTTTTAGGCTGTGCCCCATACGGTCTCGCTTTGTTTTGAGATAGAATTCATTATGCGAATTAGGTTCTATTTCGATGGCTACATTTTCTACTACCTCTAGACCATATCCAATCAGACCAGCACGTTTGGTGGGGTTGTTAGACAACAACCGCATTTTTGTTACCCCCAAAGAGCGTAGAATCTGCGCACCAATTCCGTAATCTCGAAGATCAGGCTTAAAGCCGAGTTGCAGATTAGCATCTACGGTGTCAATACCTTGTTCCTGCAATTTGTAGGCATGAAGCTTATTGATGAGGCCAATGCCACGCCCTTCCTGGTTCATATATACGATGACGCCTTTCCCTTCTTGTTCGATGAGTTCCATCGATTTATGTAATTGCGGGCCACAATCACAGCGGCAGGATCCGAAGATGTCTCCCGTAATGCAGGAGCTATGTACTCGTACCAGAATTGATTCATCCGATTCCCACGTACCTTTGATTAATGCAAGATGTTCTTCGCCTGTGTTTTTTTGACGATATGCCTGTAGCTGAAAATCTCCCCAAGCAGTCGGCATCTGTACTTCCACAACTTCTTCGATGAGGGAATCATGTTTCAAACGGTACTCTATAAGGTCTTCAATGCTGATGATTTTCAGATCGAAGCGTTTAGCCACTTCAATAAGATCTGGCAGGCGAGCCATCTCACCGTCGTCTTTCAGTACTTCTACTAAGACACCTGCTGGTTCGAAGCCTGCTAGACGCGCTAAATCTACCGCGGCTTCTGTATGACCGGTACGGCGAAGTACACCACCATCTTTGGCGATCAATGGAAAAATATGACCCGGACGGCCCAATTCTTCATTTTTAATATCGGGGTTGATGAGAGCAAGTATTGTTTTGGAACGATCTGAAGAAGAAATACCGGTGGTACATCCGTAGCCTTGTAAATCTACAGACACGGTGAAATTCGTCTCATACACTGCGGTATTGTTATTTACCATTAAATGTAGGTCGAGCTCCTTGCAACGTTCTTCCGTAAGTGGTGCACATATTAGTCCGCGACCATGTGTAGCCATGAAATTAATTATCTCTGGAGTAGCATTACGCGCTGCTGTCACGAAATCACCTTCATTTTCACGGTCTTCATCATCCACAACGATAATGACTTTGCCAGCTTGGATATCCGCAATGGCCTCCTCTATGGTATTTAATTGTACTTTCATGTTGTCGATTAAAAAAAAGGCAGTTAGGGCGGAATCGCACCTCTTTAGCCTATACACACAAAGTTAGTAGTAATTCGAAGATATTCTATAAGGATGCTGTCATAATCTTTAATGCGATGTTTTCGCACCAGAGGTTGGCTTATTTCTATCCTGAAATTTCTCCACCTTTTCTTTCAGTCGGTTGAAGATTTTCTGTGCTTTAATTTTGTACTGATCAACATCGAATAGCGCGGAGTCACTAGTAGATTTATAGGTGAGGAATATTGCCAACGGTGTTAGAACGATGATCGCCATCCACATGCCTATCAGTGGCTCGAGACTGCCATCTTTTGCTGCTTTCTCCGAAATAGTGAAAATTACATGATAGATCAGGAAAAATACAATGGCCATGACGACTGGAAGTCCTAATCCGCCTTTACGGATAATAGCACCTAGCGGTGCACCAATTCCGAAGAGTAGTAAACAGGATGCTGCCAACGTAAATTTGCGGTGCCATTCTATATCATATCGGATATCTTTCTCTATATACAGCTTGTATTCCTGTCCTCTGTTTTGTGCAATATCTTTCACATAGTTTACTTGGCTACTGGCATTGCTAATGATGTTACGTTTATTGCTATTCATGGTCTGCAAATCAAGATCAGGATAGCTGTAATCGCCGGTAGCGACCAATGTTGTCTTCAAAGAATCTCGCTTCTGATTATAATAGTTGGTGAAGTAGTTGATGTTCCGTTTGGCATCTGCAGCGATTGTACGACCAATACTATCCAACTGCATATGGTTAGAATCTGAGTAGTGTTTCAATTGCTTCAAATTAAGCATCTGATGATGGGATTTGAATAGGCTGGCATCCGTTTTTTGCGCTCCGAAAGACTCCATGCTAAATTTTTTTGTGGATTCTTTAAAGCGGAAACGGGTAAACTGCTGCCGTTCATCGTAGCGCTTGGCATTCTTCGCTCTGGCATCTTCATATTGGACACCATCTTTGAGCTGCAGTACCATGTATTTATTGTCTACTGAGTTGTGCATATATCCTTCCTTGGCAATAAGGATGTTAGTAGCTTTGCTACTGGTGGTATGATTGTAGATCAGTAGGTCGTGCAAGACCGTGCCATCGGCGCTCTTGCTTCTTGCTCGGATTGAATAACCGGGAATGCTGTTATTGAATACCCCAGGTTTGATCAGGAAATCGGCTTTTTGGTTTCTAATGTCCAATAGCATAGTTCCCATTTTTAGATTTACGACAGGAAGGGTATAGTCTGAAAATATAAAAGAAGCACCCGCAAAGATACCTACGAGAACAAATAATGGTGCCATGGCATTTCTCAGCGATACACCGGCAGCCTTGATGGCCACGAGTTCGTAGCTTTCCCCCAGATTTCCAAAAGTCATGATAGAAGACAATAACATGGAAAGTGGCAAAGCCATGGTCAGTTGGACAATACATTGATAACCTAGTAATTCTAGAATCGTATACCATTCTAGCCCTTTACCGATAAGATCATCGATGTACTTAAACAAAAAAAGCATCAATAAGACAAACATCACAATCGTAAATGTGACGAGAAATGGTCTTATAAATGCATGTAATATGAGTAAGTGTATCTTCTTCATTCTCTACCAACCGCCTAACATTCTTAATAGACTATGCGAATAGCTAAAAGTAAAGACAAAGGTACAGAAATTTAGGCGCCAATCACACTTTGCAGATAGCTGATCGAATTATTCCAAATCATCTTACGCTCCTCCAGATTGTCCTCCTTTACGTAGTCTGTAATACTAAGCGCAACGTCATTGGTCAGTTCATCTAAAACAATTTCAATCTCGAAATAATAAGGTTCGTCTTCCAACCATTTGTATTTTACACACTTGTTTTCTTTGGAATAAATGAGTTTTGCTTTGAAGGCTTCATCGTCCCAAACAAATTCGTAAATCCCTTCAGAATAGTTTACATCGTCGGCAAACCATTGCGCCAACTCATTCGGTTCAGAAAGGTATGGGAATAATATTCTAGGGGATGAATTAACTACATATTCTAAGGTTAACTTTGATTTTTCTGCCATATACTCGGATAAATTATTTAATACACTTTAGCGAACGGTTATCAATCAGATTTTTCGATCGAAGGCATGGTCGTGTCCGCCCGTAATAATACACAAATAATCTGTTAAACAAAATATATTGTATGCGATATTATTGCTATTAGAGCTTTAATATCGGAAATTATTACATGAGCCCAATTTGTGCTAAGAAGTATTGAAATTTGCGAATTTTGCTTTGATAATAATTCCTAATTACTATATTTGCATCACGAAAACGGCGGGGTAGCTCAGATGGTTAGAGCGCAGGATTCATAACCCTGAGGTCGGCAGTTCGATCCTGCTCCCCGCTACCAAAAAAGCTTCAAGGAAACTTGAAGCTTTTTGCTTTTAGAGCCATTCCAGCTACTTTTTTTAGTTATTGTACCTCTTCTGTCGGTAACAAGGCAGCCGCTACACCGATCGCGCCCAATACTAAAACAGTGCCAACAACAGCTCCTGTATTACTTGTCTCACTAAATCCACTCATATCCGAGCGTGTGTCCAGCATTCTTCTAAAACTCTTTGATCCAACATCTCGGATTCGAGTAATATTGGAGGTGTAGAAATTTTGGACATTAATTGCATGATGCAATGGTTTATTTTCACGATCCAGCATCGCGTAGCTTATATGGCTACGTAACTTCAATGGTGAATTTACGGCATTGTATTCCATGAATTTTGCTGGGAAATAAGCGGTTTCTATAAATATTTGACTCTTTTTGCCCTCAAAATTCTCCTTAAATAGGTGTCTTACGTCAGTATGCATCCCCAAATAAGAGCCTTCAGCAAAAGATTTTGCAGGAATAAAGATGGCATCTTCATCTTTATAAATTGTACCACTGTAACCGCCACGAATAGTGCTCTCCTGAAAACTGCCATTATTGGAGAGATCGATTGTAGTTGCTTGGGCTCCCAATCGTCCTTGAACGAATGATTTTCCGTCGATGAATCCATAGGATCGTCCATTTACAATTAACGCTGATTTTGATAAATCTACCATCATGGGTTGTTCGGTGTAATTTTCGAAACGTATTCGTACGGAGCCATCCTGATTGTTGAATGCATAGGACATACCAAGCGTGTCAGTTCCGCTATAAAACGTGCTATCTGTCTCATTTTTTTCCATATCGAGACTTTGCATTGTGGCTAGATAGTGTGTAGAACAGCTAAAGAACAAAGGAAGAATGAGCATGGCAATCCAGCGTTGTCTGATCAGAATAGTCATATTTCGAAAGTTTTTGGAGTTATTGGCGTAATTGTTAATAGGTACTGATTTGATCGATTGGAAGATGGCTATAGCGCAGCTTAGGACTAGCCTTTGATTCGAATAACTTGCGACTAATAGGGTAATTGATGAATATCCTCGACATAGTATTTGTACTTGATTCTTTTCCTAAGATAGCGAATAAATTAGATTTATACTGAAGGGTTCGCATACTTAGTTTTATTTTTTTTGCGCCGATAATATGTGCTAAATGATGCTCATAATGCCAAGCGTAAATTCCTATGTTGGTTTTTAAGGACACTTTCTGCTGATTTTCCGCGTGTAGGAATTCTTTTTCAAATTCTTTGTCGGCTAGGTTTTTCATCAAATCAACCCATCGCTGGTGCAAACCTTCAATAATTTTTAGAGAACTTTCAATTGGGGTAGCTTTGGGAATCATATAATTCTGCCCACAGATTTTCCAATCGCGTATTGTAGTTTTTTGATGTTTGTGGGCATTTGTTGATTATTTGAAGTATATTCTTCAGGACAAATTCTGGTCTTGTGGTAATATCCCTCCAAATCTAAAGTATGGATACAGATCTAGCCATAATCAAGTTGTGTTTTCTGCGAGATGTAACTTTAGAATGAATATCTACCACGTGTTGTGTACGTCATCAATTGGGTTACTAAAAATTAGTGTAGTAAAGAAGACGTCTCATTCCTCAAATACATGGCGTGCAGTCCCATTTCTTGATTCGTGGATACAGCCACGGAAAAGGATTGATCAGCTGCTTCAAAAATGTACATATCGCCAATCTTTCCGGACAGCCGGTATCGTTCGGCATAAAACCGAGCAACGTCCGATGCGATGTCCAGCTCCTGCATATTAAACATGAGGATGCATGATTTCAATTCTCCATCCTGAAACGCGTAAAGTAATTCTTTCTCTTTCACACTTTGGCCAGCATACAAAATACCACCTGCATTCTCGCGCAAAAGGCCTCTGGTCTCAAAAGATTTGATGTGACACTTTCCATGGCCGAAGTCTACGAAAGGTTCCATAATATCATAGACTTTTTGCTGAACCGCTATTTTTGCCATAATCTTATTTTTATGCTATTTATTTAATTGCTTTGGCAGGGCGCAGCCCCATTGTGTTTGTTTTTATGAACTAATCAGCTCTTTTTGTTCCTATTTCTAGTAATCGCCGGATATTATAGAGATGAGCCGGCGTTTGATATTATTCATGCAATTTATTCAGAAGGAATGTGAGCTATGCCTTTTGCCAGAATGGAATCGGGTAAACTTAAAAACGAAGTTTGAGCTTATTACGCGTCTTACTTAATCGCGTATCACTTTTACCTGTTCGTAAGAATTTATTTTTTCAAAAAGGTTTAATTAAATGTTTAAACTTTTTTTGATAATCAAGATAATCCGTGTAAAAATACGCTACAGCGGCTTTGAGTCAACAATTCTTATTTGTAACAATTAAGTCAACTCGTACCTATCTATACTACGTTTCGGTGTTCAAAATTATCGTTTGAGCTATCTTATGAAGTATAATTATATCCCCTATGTTGATCTTTGTAGTAGTATAAAAAATATTTTTAGATATGAATTGGTTAGCTTTGGTCTTTGCAGGACTTTTCGAAATAGGGTGGCCCATTGGCCTCAAGATGGCACAAAACCCTGGTGCCAACAAACTTCCCTGGATATTCTTGGCGGTGTTTTCTATGGCGGTGAGTGGCACACTACTGTTTATGGCACAGAAGACGATCCCAATCGGCACGGCATACGCCGTATGGACCGGCATTGGTGCAGTAGGTACACTTATCGTAGGCGTACTGTTCTTTGGTGATTCGGCCAGTATACCTCGCATGTTGTCGGCGATATTTATTGTGGCCGGTATTATAGGTTTAAAGTTGTTTTAGCACAGCATATAGCCAAAAATAAAAGCGGCTTATCGTTGTAACGATAAGCCGCTTTTAAGCGTAAGACAGCAGTAGGTATTATGCACCCAACTGTACGCGTTTGAAAGCAGTAACTGTCAAACCTTTGTTTACGCTATCTAAGAATTGCGCGATTGATTTCGAAGAATCTTTCACAAACTCTTGATTCAACAAGGTGTTGTCTTTGTAGAATTTATTCAATTTTCCAGCAGCGATTTTTTCAATCATTTCCTCTGGTTTACCTTCTGCGCGGATTTGCTCTTTTGCAATTTCCAATTCGCGCTCAATTGTTTTAGAATCTACACCATCTTTATCGATCGCTACCGGATTCATTGCTGCGATTTGCATGGCTACATCTCTACCAGCTTCGTCAACACCAGCAGCATCAGCAGAAAGTCCTACCAATACGCCCAAACGATAGTTTCCGTGGATGTAAGCAACTACTTTATCAGCAGACACTAACTCATATTTAGAAACGTCGATTTTTTCGCCAATTACACCAGTTTGTTCGATCAAGTATTCGGCTACTGTACGTCCTTCCAATTCAAGACCTTTCAACTCTTCTGTAGAAGCAGGTTGACTAGTCAATGCCAAGTCAGCAATTTTTTCAGCAAAGGCTACGAAGTCTGCATTCTTAGCTACGAAGTCAGTCTCACAGTTTACTTCTACGACGATACCTGATTTACCATCAGCGGTAGATTTAGCAATGATGACACCTTCGTTAGAATCACGATCCTGACGGCTTGCAGCTACTTTAGCACCTTTTTTACGAAGGTAATCTACTGCAGCTTCGAAGTCACCGTTAGCCTCTACTAAAGCTTTTTTACAATCCATCATACCTGCGCCGGTTTGTTGACGCAATTTGTTTACATCTGATGCAGAAATTTGTACTGACATGATATGTTTATTTTTAAGTTATAGACATTTTTCGAAGCTAACAAAATAGTCTATTGGTATAAACTGATTGTTAGCCTAACAATAAATAAGTAAAAACCGGAGAGGCAAGCTAGTTTAAAGAAGCAGAAGCTTCCAGAAACGAGCACTTGTCTGTCCGGCTTTAGTCGGTAGAATATTATTCTACGTCTTTTGCTTTACGAGTGCGTTTTCCGGCAGTTGCTTCTTCAGCAACTTCTGCGCCGTTGTCGATTGCCGCTTTAGAAGCTGCTGCTTCTTTTTCAGCCTCGTCTTCTTTATCGCGTTTACGCTCATCAAGACCTTCTTGGATTGCTTTACCAATTACTTCTGCAATTAGGTTGATCGACTTAGTCGCATCATCATTCGCAGGGATTGGGAAATCAATGTTAGTAGGGTCAGAGTTGGTATCTACCATCGCAAAAGTAGGAATGTTCAATTTCATTGCTTCTGCAACTGCAATGTGCTCTTTCTTAACATCTACGATGAATAATGCCGCAGGCAAACGATTTAGGTCAGCAATACCTCCTAGAAGGTTTTCTAACTTGATACGCTCGCGCTGAATCATTAATTTCTCTTTTTTAGATAGTACGTCGTAAGTACCGTCTTTTTGCATCTTGTCGATGTTACCCATCTTCTTGATAGACTTACGTACTGTTGCGAAGTTGGTAAGCATACCACCTAGCCAACGCTCTGTAACGAAAGGCATACTAACATCTTTCGCTTGTTGTGCGATGATTTCTTTAGCCTGTTTTTTAGTCGCTACGAATAGTACTTTACGACCTGATTTTACGATTTGTTTGATAGCTGAAGCAGCTTCTTCCAATTTCGTAAGTGTTTTGTTCAAGTCAATGATGTGGATGCCATTACGCTCCATGAAAATGTACTTAGACATTTTCGGATCCCATTTACGGGTAAGGTGACCAAAGTGCACACCTGCATCCAATAAATCTTGATATGTTGTTCTTGCCATTTTGTGATCCTCCTTTGATTAACGTTTACTGAATTGGAATCTTCTACGAGCTTTGCGACGTCCTGGTTTCTTACGCTCAACCATACGGTCGTCACGTGTCATTAAACCTTTAGCACGTAAAGCCGGTTTTACTTCCGGGTCTAACTCTACCAATGCTTTAGCAATTGCCAGACGCACAGCCTCTGCTTGTCCTTTAACGCCTCCACCTTGTACGTTTACTTTAACATCAAAGTTGGCCAATGATTCTGCTACATTCAAAGATTGAGTAGCAATGTATTGCAATGGCAATGTCGGAAAATATACCGTGTAGTCTTTACCATTCACGGTAATGTTACCGCTACCAGCAGCTAAGTAGATGCGGGCAACAGCCGTTTTTCTTCTGCCTGAAGTATTAGTTGTTGACATAATGAATCTCCTTAAAATTTAACAGTTTTTGGATTTTGTGCCTCATGTTTGTGCTCAGAACCAGCATAAACAAAAAGGTTTCTAAATAGCTCACGGCCCAAACGGTTTTTAGGCAACATACCACGTACCGCTTTCTCAATGATGCGCTCTGGGTGCTTAGCCATTAATTCTTTTGGAGAAACAAAACGCTGACCACCTGGGTAGCCTGTGTAGCGAACATATACTTTGTCGCCCAATTTGTTTCCTGTCAACTTAATTTTGTCTGCGTTGATAACGATTACATTATCGCCACAGTCTACGTGTGGGGTGAATGTAGGCTTGTGTTTACCACGGATTACTTTCGCAATCTGGCTTGCCAAGCGCCCCAAAATCTCTCCTTCAGCGTCAACAACGATCCATTCCTTGTTTACGGTGTTTTTGTTAGCAGAGACAGTTTTGTAACTTAACGTATTCACTTGCTTTTGTTTTTATAAATTAATTAATAAACCTGTCCTTTTTGTACTCTCTACAATAAGGTCTGCAAAGGTAAGTAATATTTATCATACCATATAATGAATTTTTCATTTCGACATTTAGAGATAATATAACAAACTATTTACAACAATTAATTCAATGAACGATATGAAATATTGAATCCGTATTATTATATTGGTTTAATTTATTAATCCTAGCTTACATAAGTCGTTGATGTAGGCTATGCTAATTATATGCCGTATTAATTGCGAGTGATATAGATTACACCTCGCGTCTAACTAGGTAAAAGTAACCAAAGCTATAAAATATGAAGTTTATTATTAGTGCTTTATTTGTGGTCTTTGCATGCCAAATCAGTTTTGGACAAGGATCCTCAGAGTATGAATCCGGATTTAAATACAACCTAAACGATGACGGAACGAAGTTTATGCGTTTTGTCATTTGGAATCAAATCTGGGCTAGATCCACCCAGAATAATCCCGGCTCCATGATCAACGGCGAAGAGGCAGATCATAGTATGGATATTGGCAATCGCCGGTTGCGTATGTTAATATACGCACAGATATCGCCACGCTATATGATTTTTACTCACGTAGGAATCAATAATCAGACTTTCGTAAACGGCGGTGCTGCTGGTTCGCAAGGTACCGGAGCAAACGGTGCTGGTAAGAAGCCAGGCTTATTTTTCCATGATGCTTGGAATGAATACGCCGTGGTATTACCCGATAAAGATAAGAAATTCAGCCTCTCTGTAGGTGGTGGTTTACATTACTTTATGGGCTTGTCCCGACTCACGATGACATCCACGCTAAATATCCTAACTATCGATGCGCCGATTTTCAATTGGCCTCTGATCGAGAATTCCGATCAGTTTGCTCGACAGATGGGACTTTTTGCCAAAGGTAAGTATGGACAGTTGGAATATCGATTTAGTGTTAATAAACCTTTTGCAACAAATTTGACCCCGGTTGATGTTGTAAACGCTGATCAAGCCATTGCAGTAGATAATAATGGAAATAGCCGTTTATCTACTGCGGGCTATGTAGAGTACCAGTTTTTTGACAACGAATCCAATCTACTGCCATTCAAAGTCGGATCTTATTTAGGTACTAAGAAAATGTTTAATGTGGGAGTTGGGTTTTTTAATTCTCCGAAAGCGACGCGTAGTGCAGTAGGAGGGAATATTCGACGACACGACATGAGTTTGTATTCGGCGGATGCTTACCTAGATTTGCCAGTTGGAACCCCTCATCGTAGAGCTGCCCTAACTGCTTACTCGGTATTTTATAATTATAATATGGGGCCAAATTATCTGCGTAATATAGGTATTATGAATTTGGCAGTAAATGATGAAAACTATTCCGGACCACGTGCACTCGCCGGCCCTGGTAATGCGCAAGCAGTCATTGGTACAGGTAACATATGGTACACGCAGGCAGGTTATCTTTTGCCAACAAGTAGAGAAAAGCCTAAAACCCGATGGCAGCCATTTGCTGCTTACACCTACAAAGATTTTGAAAAGCTACAGTCGCCCAGTTCGCAGTTCGACATAGGTGCAAACTTGTTTTTAGATGGTCAACATGCAAAGGTTACTGGTCAATATTCAACACGTCCCGTATATCATGGTGTAGGAGATAGAGATGGTTCACGTGGCGAATTTATTCTTCAATTGCATATTTATCTATAAAATTCGCGGAATACACCATAAAGATTTAATAACTTTATAATAACCAAAAACTAAATTTTATGAACACCAGCAATCCGCAAAAGCCTAGTGGAATATGGAGCGTTATCACGGCTTCTTCTATGGGTACTTTAATCGAATGGTATGATTTTTATATATTCGGGAGTCTGGCCGTAGTTCTTTCTACCAAATTTTTTCCATCAGATAACCCTACCGCCGCATTTCTCTCCACCTTAGCCACCTTTGCTGCGGGCTTTGTTGTTCGCCCCTTTGGAGCTTTATTTTTCGGACGGTTAGGTGATATCATCGGTAGAAAGTACACTTTTATGGTCACTTTATTATTGATGGGAGGAGCAACCTTTGTAATCGGTTGTGTGCCTAGTTTCGAAACGATCGGATATGCGGCTCCTGTTGTAGTGCTTATTATGAGGCTTTTACAAGGCTTGGCTTTAGGAGGAGAGTATGGTGGTGCCGCTACATATGTGGCAGAGCATGCGCCCAAAGGACAAAGGGGATTTTGGACATCCTGGATTCAAACAACTGCTACCGTCGGTTTATTTATCTCACTTTTAGTGATTTTATTTACCAGAACGATGCTTACACCAGAGCAGTTTGATTTGTGGGGGTGGCGTATCCCTTTTTGGGTGTCGATTCTGATGGTGTATGTGTCGTATTTGATTCGTAAAAACATGAGTGAATCTCCAGCGTTCGCCAAAGCAAAATCCGAAGGCAAAACATCATCCAATCCGCTCAAAGAAAGTTTCGGAAATCGTTATAACCTAAAGTTTGTACTGTTGGCATTGTTTGGTGCGGCTATGGGTCAGGGCGTGATCTGGTATACCGGACAGTTTTATGCGATGAGCTTCTTAGAGCGTGTTATGTCGGTTAATCCGGAGCAGGTAATTACCATTTTGGTACTTGCGCTGTTGGGCGGTACGCCTTTTTTCATATTCTTTGGGTGGTTAAGTGACAAGATTGGCCGAAAGGCGGTGATGATGTCAGGCATGCTTATCGCTATTTTATCGTATCGTACCATTTATGAAAAGATGTATCAAACTACGAATCTCGAGCATAAAGTGGAAATGGTGGAACGCCGAACGGAAACAGCCACACTCAAGCAGCTGGGGGCTGTTCAGGATTCGGTGTTCACTACGATTCGGTATTTTGAGGATGGAACTCAGGTCAAAGAAATTGAAACCCTACACCTGGAACACGGTGTAGCGAAAATAGTCAGCGGCAAAACACAAATTGCACAGTCTAAATCTATCGAAGTGAATACTGCGGACAAATGGCGATTGACTTTTCTAGTGTTTATACAAGTGCTATTTGTGACGATGGTATATGGCCCTATTGCGGCCTTCTTGGTCGAGCTTTTTCCGGTACGTATCCGTTATACATCCATGTCGCTACCATACCATATTGGTAATGGCATCTTTGGTGGGTTATTGCCGGCTATATCTACTTATTTTGTTTCTAATGCGCAGAGCGAAGGCAAGAGTGATTTTTATCTAGAAGGGCTTTGGTATCCGATCATAATTGCAACCATTTGTTTTGTAATCGGTGTTATTTATATCACCAAAAAGATGACTACGCGGTATACGGATTAGCCAAATGCTATTATTAATTGTTGAATTTTAAGAAATTGATATGAATACGATAAAGAGAATTTTAGGTATAGTTTGGATTCTTCTGGCACTAGGTATGGGCTACTTCTTGGTTAGTTTTGGCTGGCCAAAATTCGTGTCTGGTACGCAGGATGGTCTCGTATTCGGGATTATCATTCTATTTGTGCTTCTGCCGTTAATTGTAATTGGTCTGGGGGTATTCGGCTATTACGCACTGATTGGAGAGTACACCCAGGAAGAGTGAGTGAATCGGGTGCAGCACCAATCGCGGTGTTGCACCCAATTTTCTTCTTAAGGATAACGTGCCTATGCGAATCCAGTGCATTGTTAAACACGTATTTTTAGGCTATTTGTTAATTTTTTGCTAAACCAAAAAACAGTCCGTTTTTTAGAACATTATTATTTTACTTTTGTTTAAACTATCTTTAAGATGTTTTAATTAGCAAGATTCCCACATCATTAGTTTATTCAAATATGTTTTCAAATTCTTTTCAGAGAATTCTTCTGTTATCGTTCCTGTTCGTGTTTTCCTTATTCACCCGGTTGGGAGCGCAGCAAGTGTCTCCAGATACTGCTTATCAACAGAAGTTAATCGAATTTCAACAATTACTGCAAAGTGGGCAGGTGAATGAGGGTGCTGAATTTTTGGATAACCTTATTAAAGAATATCCAGATTACTCAGAAGCCTATTATGCAAAATCGTTATTGTATGCGCAATTGGGAGATTTGGAGACCAGTCTGCCACTGGCCAAAGAGGCGATACGCTTAAAACCTAAAGATCTCACCTATAATAATCACCTCTTAGGTTTGTATAAATCTATGGGAGATGGAGAATCTATTGTACGTACACTGAACGAGCTTTTACAATATTATCCTAATAATCCTGTGATTCTTCGTGAAAAGATCTTGATGTTACATGCTTCCAATCAGTCGGAGCAGGCATTGGCTGTATATGATGAGGCCATACAGACGATTGGCGATTCTGATACGCTCGATGTAGTAAAGGCAGAGGTATTGATTGATATGGGCAAGCTCAAAGAAGCGCGTACTTTACTGGAGAAATGGTATCGACAGCGTTCGCCTATTCGTGAGGTTTATGGCACATTGGGTTTTTTACATAATAACCTAGGACAGCCAAAGCAAGCAGTACAAGTAATAGAGGATGGTTTAGCATCTACTAAAAATGACTATTTGTATTTTGATCTTGCGGATGTTTACAATAATCAGAAGAAGCCTGAGCGTGCCTATATGGCGTTACAGCAAGCATTTCGTTCTGAAAGTATTCCATATCCTGAGAAACATCGGGTTATGGCGCAAATTGCTGCCAGTCCAGATATGCTTAGTTTGCCGCAAAAACAAGATCTGGCAAACCTATTAGTACTGAAATACCCACGTATTGCGGAGAATTATAATTTCAAAGCAGATATCCTCTGGCAAGGACAAAATCTGGCGGAAGCCAAATCCTTATACCTTACTTCGCTGGGCATAAACCCACGACAGGCGGATACCTGGAGAAAATTGATTAATGTAGAGTTGGCTGCGAATCAACTCAGTGAGAGTATTTTACACGGGCAGGAAGCTTTGATTCATTTTCCAGACAATGCCATCCTTTTTTACTTCACGGGTGTAGCTTACTTTCTTAACAACGATACGACGGAAGCACGTGAGTACTTGGAGGCAGCGCTGGATAATAGCGAGAACGAAAACGATTATGTCAAGTCAATGATCTATG